>JBEKXG010000077.1:0-11834 GCA_049512295.1 Syntrophobacteraceae bacterium | reverse complement strand
GCAGATTACCAGTCATTTCGAGAAGTTGAAAATTCAATCCCAAAAAGAAATAATCGAATTTAAGTTAATTAAAACGGCAGGTTATGTAGTTCATGCAAAAGTTAACCGGACAGCAGTGGTCTTCTATCATAGCGGGCATTCCACGATAGAGACTTTCTCTCATAAGAACGTGATCCGCAATAATATCTTCCGCAACGAGGGCTTCAGGGCTTACCCCGCGAATGGTTGCATGGCAAATGGCTCTGACGCGGCATTGAAATGCCCTGCTCCGGGCGGTCAATGTTCGAACCTCTGCAGCGATACGACCTATTATTGCTGCGGCGGTTGCAGCGGCAGCATATGCGCCTACGCTTCGACTGCTTGCAATAATCCCGATCCAATCGGGTCCTATCCCGGCAACGGCAAGTACGGGCACCGAAACCTGAGCATGGACAGCGACCGGGCAACGCCCACCAACCCCACTTACAATCTCATAGAAGGCAACCGGATCGGGTACGCGAGCGCGAACCCGGATAACAGTGGCGCCGAGAACGTCAGTTTTGTCTCCACCCACAGCATCTTCAGATACAACGCCGTGTTCGGCGCCGATGGGCCGGCCGTCTATCTCAAGGACGGGAACCTCACCGATCACATCTACATGTACAACAACACGCTCTTCCAGAACGGGCAGTTTTCGGGCACGAGCAACCTTCTTCCGATGGTGACCCTGTGGTCCGAGTTGGGGCAGAGCGGGAATGTCTTCGTGAACAACCTGCTGTACCAGAATAATCCGAATCATGCCGGAGATGCGCAGGACTTCGACTGCGGCGGGTCCGGGTGCAGCAAATTCACGATCACCGCCGTATCGAATAACCTTTGTGACTCGGTGAGCGCGCCCTATTGCACCGTAAGCGGCGACCCGAAATTTACGAGTACTCCGACCGTGAGCGATTCGGTCATCGCCAGCATAGCGACGCTTCCCGATCTCAACCTTCAGTCCGGGTCTCCGGCAATTGGCGCAGGGACATATCTGACGACCGCGAACGGGACCGGCTCCAACTCTACGGCCCTCGTGGTCCATGACGCCATGTATTTCCAGGACGGCACTTGGGGGTCTCCGCTTTCAACCGTCCAGCCTGACTGGATCGCCATAGGCATAGCGAATAATGTCGTGCAGATCGGTTCCATCGACTACGCAACAAACACAATTACACTTGCTTCGGCGATGACCTGGGCGGACGGAGCTCCGGTCTGGCTTTATAAGAAATCGGACGGGACCCGGGTACTTTATGGATCGGCGCCGGACCTTGGAGCCTATCAAACCGGGCAAGGCGGGGGCGGGGGTGGAGACGGCGGCGGTGGAGGCGGCATATCTGCTAATTATGGATATTCCTCCGGCTGGTATGGCGGAAGATAATACGGGGGTCATTTAATGCCGGTAAACTTTATGCAACCTACCTTTGCCGCCGGCAGGCGGCCCGGGTCAAAGTGTTGGGACGCACAACATTCGGGATCGAGAGGTGTGGAGGGCTGATGCCGGTAAACTTCATTCAACCTACCTTTGCCGCCGGGGAAATCGCCCCTTCGCTTTATGCGCGGGTCGATCTTGCCAAGTATCACGCAGCCTGCAAACTGCTCAGAAATTTCTTCGTCTGGGCGCACGGGGGAGTGAGCAACCGGGCCGGGACCATGTTCGTGGGCAGATGCTGGAATTCGGCTTATCCCGTTCACCTGATCCCCTTTCAATTCAACCTGGTCCAGACTTACATCCTGGAGTTCGGGCACCTTTACATGCGGGTGATCATGAACGGCGGATATGTGCTTGAGCCGAGCCTGCCAATTTTCACGATGGGGAACGGGAATCCGTGCGGGATTACCATAACGGGAAATTATCCGCCGCTTAATTCCGGCGATCAGGTTTTTATCGCAGGAACGGGTACGTCGCTCGATTCAACTCCCGCGAAACAGTACCTCGCCCAATATGTCCGGGCAGCACCCATTGCAGACGGACCGCCAAACTACGAGTATTTTTATACCCTGGCCGACCTCGATGGAAATCCAATCGACAGCACAAATTACGGCGCCTATGGCGGTGGGGGCACCGTTGCCCGCGTCTTTACCCTCACTACCCCCTACGATGGAAACGACGTCCAGGCAATCAAATGGACCCAGAGCGCGGACGTTCTCACTCTATGCCATCCGAATTATCCGCCTTGCGATCTTGAGAGAACCGAGCACTGGGACTGGACGCTCAATCCGATATCGTTTGCGCCGCAAATTTCGGCCCCGGCAAGCGTCACGGCAACACCGGGCACATCCGGGTCGTGGAACTTCGCCTACGTGGTGACCGCCTTGAGCGATGCGCCACCTGAAGAGTCCCTGGCTTCACAGGTTGCGGCATGCGCGGGGGTAGCGCTAAATTTGACTACCGGCGCCTCGAATGTGATTTCGTGGGGAAAAATTACAACCGCGAACCGGTATTACATCTATAAGGCCAACCCTTCGAAATCGGCCATCCTCGCAGGCGCCATGTTCGGTTACATCGGGCAAACGACCGGAACATCCTTTGAAGACATGGAGATCGCCCCGGATTTTTCCCGTGCGCCTCCTCAGGGCACAAATCCCTTCAATTCGGGTCCGATCACGACCGTTGCGGTAATAAACGGCGGTTCCGGGTATTCTTCGGACATCCAGCTCACCGTAAACGACGTGACGGGCACGGGAGCGGTTCTCACTCCGACAGTCGTTGGCGGAGTCATAACGGCGGTCACCATCACCAGCCCCGGCCAAAATTACCAGGAGCCCGTTGTAAACGCAGCAAACCAGGGTTCGGGGGCCGTCGGGCATATCAACGTAATGCACGTCCTCGGACAATATATCGTTTCAGCCACGGTCACAAAGGGAGGGCAGGACTATTACGGCGCAACATCGGCGGTCCCCGCGTCCGGAGGAACCGGGTGCACGTTCACGCCCATTGTAACAAACGGCGTCATTACGAGCGTACATGTCTCAGGAACAGGGAGCGGCTATACGGACGGGGACGCCCTCGTCTTCGGCCAAAAAGCCGGGACGGGCGCAACCTTCAGCGTATCTGTCACGCCTTCGGGCAACTATCCCTCATGCGCAACCTATTTCCAGCAAAGAAAGGTTTTCGCAGGGTCTTTGCAGCAGCCGCAAACAATCTGGATGACTCAGCCGGCCGATTACAAGAATATGGACGTGAGCAATCCCTCGAAGGCTTCCGACGCCATAGTTTTAAGTATTGCCGCAAATCAGGTGAACGCGATCAAGTGGCTCGTCCCGATGAACAATCTGCTCGTCATGACGAGCGCCGGCGCGTGGGCGCTTATGGGCGGATACCTCACGCAGCCGGTGGCCGTGACCCCCACAAACAGCGTCGTCGTTCCACAGAGCTATACCGGATGCGCGGATCTTCCGCCTATCGTAATCAATTACGACGTTCTCTATGTCCAGGCCAAAGGTTCGATAGTCCGCGACCTCGCCTATAATTTTTACGCCCAGGTTTACACCGGGACCGATATGAGCATTTTAAGCAACCATCTTTTCTTCGGACATAACCTTGAGAGGTGGGCTTATGCAGAGCAACCTTTTTACCAAGTGTGGGCTGTGCGTGATGATGGAATGCTGTTATCGTTCACATACCTCAAGGAACAGGACGTGTACGCATGGGCGCACCACGATTCTCCGGGAAATTCCGGAACCGACCTGTTTCTATCTGTCGCCTCCATTCCCGAGCAGCAAATCCCCGGCATTAACATAGACTCGGTATATTTCGTAGTGCAAAGGACGATTCCGGGCATAAACGGCGGCAACCCCGTCAAGTACGTTGAGCGGATGACCAGCAGGAATTTCCTGACAAACGGAGCGGCCGATGTGACCAAGACGTGGTTTGTGGACTGCGGGCTGCAATATAACGGATACGCCATTAATCCATCAACCGGACTTCCATATGGACCGGCGACGGTGATTTCAGGATTGGACCATTTAAACGGGGCAACGGTATCAATTTTGGCCGATGGATCCGTACAGCCTCAGCAGGTTGTTGCGGGGGGTTGCATTACATTGCCGCAGGCAGCGTCACTGGTGACCGTGGGCCTGCCGTATGTGGCGCAGATGCAGACGCTTTGCATGGAACCCGAAGGCATGGTGATGCAGGTGCAGGACTACAGAAAAAGGATATCCGCCGTTGCGTTGAGGGTTACCGATACAAGGGGCTTAAAGGTCGGGCCGAAGTTCACGGATATGGTCGAGATAAAAGAGCGGTCGAGCGCGGTGAGCATGGGGGCGGCCATCCCGCTTTTTACCGGCGATCAGCGCGTGGTGATAGACAATAACTATTTGGTGGACGATGACGTTTGCATCGAGCAGGACAATCCCTTGCCGTGTACGATTTTGGGAGTGATACCGGAGGTGAGTATTGGAGATTCGCCCGGTTAGGCTTGGGAACCGGGACCGGCAGCCAGATTGCGCGCTTGCAGAAGCGCCGCGCGCTGCAAAGATCGTAGTGCCGGCACGCCCAGAACATATCTACCGGCTCGCAAACAAGATGCGCCAGGCCGACCGGGCCGAGGTGGCAGCCGAAGGAGGAAGAGGGTCGTATGCCGCGCTGAGAGACTCTCTTGCAAGCTCGGTCGTGGCGTGGACGGGCCTTGTGAACCATGAGCCGGTCTGCATGTTCGGGGTGAGCCCGGTTGACATTTTGGGAGGCGTGGGGTCTCCCTGGCTTTTGGGAACGGACGAGATCAAAAAGCATGCAGTAACCTTCCTGAAATTGAATAGGCTGTATATCCCGAAGATGCTCGATCTTTTTCCTCTCCTTGTAAATTACGTGGACGTCCGGAATGCGGTATCGATCCGGTGGCTAAGGTGGCTGGGGTTTGCCGTGGATGATAAGGCCGTTCCTTACGGCATATGGGGAATGCCGTTTTACAGGTTCGAGATGCGGCTAAAGAAAAACCTAATGATGAATGCTGAAAGATGAATGCGGAAGCCTGGACCGGCAATTTCCAGGCCGGGCGCGGAATGATGTCGGCACTTTCATTCATCATTCATCACTCATAATTCATCATTCAAAAGGGGTAGAAGAATGTCATTGCCTATAGCACTTGCGGTTGGCAGCCTGGTGGCCTCTGTCGGCGGCTCCGTCATGCAGGGGATGTCCCAGTCCCAGGCCGCAAACTACAACGCCCAGGTCGCTCGGAATAACCAGGTCCTCGCCCAGCAAAACGCAAAACTCGCCATCCAGGAAGGCGGCGTTCAGGAGCAGGCGCAACGCCAAAAGACTTCGCAGCTCATCGGGGCCGAGGTAGCGCAGGGGGCCGCTTCAGGCGTGAACCCGAATACCGGGTCCGCCCTGAATGTCAGGTCGAGCGCGGGTGAGACCGGGGAGCTTGACGCGCTCACCATCCGCTACAACGCGCAGCTTGCCGCGAGAAACGCCCTTATCCAGGGGTCGAGTTTTGGCGCCCAGGCGGGGCTTTACAGCGCACAATCCGACTGGGCGGTTGCAAATTCGATCCTTGGGGGCGCGTCCTCCGTTTCGGATAAATGGTTGAAATACAATCAGTTTGGCATCTCCGGATTTAATTTCAATACGAATCAGCCCGCGAACCCACTCATGACAACGGGGTAGAAAAATGCCTGTAGTACCGTCGGACTTCGTTCAAACTGTAATGCCAGCCCAGGGGCAGCCCGGATCGCGTCCGGAAGAGGAAAGATATTTCGACATCAAGGCAAGTCCGGAGATGTTCGGCGGCCAAGTGGGAGCAACGTTGCAGCAGGCTGGGGGGATGCTGGAACGGCATGCAGTTGAGAGGCAGCAACTCGCCAATGAAACCAATGTCAACGATGTCTACGCAAACCAATTCTCGCCGCTATTCCGGGCGATTCGGGACCAGTTTTTAAAGCTTGAAGGCAAAGACGCAGAGGCGCAGTTTCCCGCCTACGAAGCGCAAATGAACGATTTGCGCGCACAATACCGGGCCGCACTTCCCAACGATATGCAGCGCATGATGTTCGACGTGCGATCCACGAGACGGGCCGAGCTGGAACTGGACGGCATGGCGCGTTACGCCGTCCAGCAGACCAAAGCATGGCAGTGGAATACCCACCGGGCGGTCATCGACGATTTTATCTCCGAGGCTGAAGCCAATTGGAATAATCCCGAGCACCTGGAAAACGTCCAAAGCCGCCTTGATGACCAACTCATAGACTACGGGTCCAAGCACGGATGGAGCACCGAAATCTATCAGGGCCAGCGTCGGGGTGAAACGGATGCGCTCTGGGAAGCCGTAATCAGAAGGTACGCCATATCCGGCGATTCGGCTGGAGCGTCGAGGGTCTACCAGGAGCAAAATCAGGCCGGAAGACTGTCCGGTCAGGCACAGGGGAGAATCGAGCAATTCCTTCGCCCGTTTCAAGAAAATGCCAGCGCCCAAAGAGCATTCAGCATAGCCACGGGTGGCCCGGTGGCACAACGGATTGCATCTGAGGCGCAACGGCAGGGCGTCGATCCCAACACGGCGCTGACTATTTGGGCGGCTGAAGGGACTGTAACCGCCCCGCGTACCAGGAACGGCCTTGGTTCTCCCGCAGTCGGACACTTTCAATTCATGCCCGGAACGTGGGCGGACATGGGCGGAACGGATCAGGATCGCTTTGCTTCCAACCGGCAGATCGAACTCGGGGTGCAACTCGTAAAACAAAACACCCAAAAACTGCAACAGGACCTTGGCCGCCAGCCGCAGCCATGGGAAGTATATCTTGCTCACCAGCAGGGAATAAAGGGCGCTGAAGCCCTTATGTCCGCCGATCCGGACTCAAAAGCCGTTCAGATCGTGGGGAATCCCAAGGCGATTGCGCTCAACGGCGGAACGCCGGATATGTCCGCCGGGCAGTTTCTGACGATGATAAAGAGCTACGCGGATCGCTGCTCGCAGTTGTACGACCCTCAGGGATTGCCGACCGCTCAAAATATTCGGGAAAATTATCAGCTCCACGAGGATGCGATAAGGCAGCAGGCGCGGGCGGACTATCCCGGCGACCCAACGATGCAAGATAAGTACATGAGCGAGTACGAAAAGCACGCGGGCGTTCTTTTGCGCGCAGACCGCATGGCAAACCAGGCCAATATCGATACGATAAACGCGGGGATATCGGGGCCAAACGGCGCCAAATCTTGGCAGGACGCAATGCGCGACCCGAAATGGGCGCAGGCCTATGTGGACGTGTCCGGGCGCAATCCGAGTGTCTATGACAGGGTAGACAAGGCCATACGGGCAAATGCCCTTGGGGCCTGGGACCCCGCGCCGACCGCAGAGTCGAACGCGCTGCATGATGAACTGCTCGGAATGCAGACGACCGACCGACAAAGATTCGCCAATATGGATCTCATGACATATTACGGGGCGATGCCTGTCAATCAGCTTAACGGCCTGATAGCCGACCAGGCTGTTATCAGAAAGCAGGACCAGGCACAGGCCGCAAAGCAGGTCGGCATGGCGCGCGTGGAAAAGCTGATGGAGCCGGTTTTGAGGGAAGCCGGAGATCTTAATATGCATCCGGATTCATCGTGGCGGAATGTTAGCCGCGTTTCGTTTGGACCGGCCCTGCAAAAGTACAATCAATTCGTAGGGCAGCTTTCAACGGCTATCGACGCCTGGCGGCAGAACAATAGCAATAAAATTCCATCTGACTCCGACATCATACAGATCGGGCGAGGGATACTATTCCCCGGAGAGCAGGCAAAACCAAGCCAATTCCAGGCCGCGCCGAAAGCGGCCGAGACGGCGGCTGTCCAGGCGCAGGCCGAGCCCGAGCACCGCGAAGACCACGATCCTTTCAGCCTGTGGATAGCCGATAAACTACGGGAAGCACGCAAGGCCGTAACGAGGACTCGATCAAACTCGTCAGGGAAGCCCTGGTAAAACGGGACGCGACGATCGAGAAGGACTACCAAAACAGGCAGGTTAAATTTTAATGGTCGAATCGCAGGTGATGGACCTTTCCTCGCTTAACCTTCCGGACGCCGAGCAGCAGCCGAGGGTAATGGACTTAAGCAGTCTTAACCTTCCCGATGTGCCCGAATCCCCTGATATGCCCAACGTGGAACTTGCCGAAAATCCCCTTTCCGCCGACGCGCCAGGGATGTGGGACCAGAACACATACTTTGATATCCCGCCGGCACCGAGGTCTCCATTCCGGTATGCTTCAAGACCTCCTGAAAGATTATCGCGCGAAAACGCGCCGCAATTCATGCAGGACGTCTGGGAGAAGACCGCGCCTCTTTCAACTGCCGGGCCGCTTCGATCTCATCCGCTAAGACCCGATCTTCGGGTGGTGGTCCCAGGGGTCGGCTCGGGAGAATGGAGCGACGCAAAACTTCCGGCAGAACCGATCTACGCCCTGCCAAACGAGGCAAGCGGCTTCTTCGAAGAGGCCGAAGGCGGAGCACGCCAGGCATTTGCGAACGCCGCCGCGCTTGTGGCGAGCAATGTTCTTCGTCTTGCCAATGCGCTCATGCCACGGCAGGAGGGGGAAAATGACGAAGAATACGCGAGGCGGCCAACGAGGGCGGACATCTACAGCGATACATACAATTCCATAGCCGAGGTCCTCAATGTAAAAAACCTTGCGGCACCGGGATCTTTTTCCGAAGCGCTCGGAGGACTCGCCTTCGAAACATTGCCACTCGCCACAGGGATAGGGGAAGCGACTCTTCCGGCCTGGACGACGGGTCTTGCCGCAAAATTTCCGAGCCTGGCCGCCAAAATAGCGCCGATAGTTAACGGCGCGCTCACCTTCGGCGCTCAGTGCGCGCTTGAGCCGGAAAACCCGCTTCGACAGGCGGCCGCTGGCGCAACTGTCGGGGCAATATTGGGCGCGACAACCCCAGCCGGCAGATTCACCGGGGCGCTTATCGGCGAAGGCCTCGGATACGGACAGGAAGCGTTCGCAAATCCCAATTCCATCATCGAGGACCGGGCGAGAAACGCGATACTCATGGGAACGTTTGGCTGCCTCAGAAGGGCTTGCGCTGCCGGATACCGTGGTGGGGACGCTCTTCGATTACGCGCGGGAAAGGGGCGTTGCGCCCGAATCGTTGCAAAGAGCGATCCGGCTTCAAGGTGTTGGGCCGGTGGTGGATCGGATTGCCGAGGATATGACAAGCAAACTGACCGCACCGGATTTAGAGAACCGGTCCGGCGTGATCGCAGGAACACGGCCCGGCGAAGAAATTGGTACCGTGGAACATCCATCAGAATCGCCAAACTTACAAAAGATTGGCTTTGGGGTTCAGCGAATCCTTTCGAGCGAACCAGTCAGGCGGCTTGTAAAAGACACCTTTGGAATTGACAACTTGGAAGTGCATCCGATTCAGGGAACGTGAATGGGAAAGCCGGAGCCTTCCTTCGTGCTCCATGCCGATAATATGAACTTCGAGAGTGCAAATGAACTGTCGAAACTTCTTGGGTGGGCTTTCAATCAGGATGCCACCGTTGTCACATTTCCTCACGCGGAAGTGCAAGAAGGTATCCCTGCTATTTATGCGCTTAGCGATTCCAAATTGACGCCCGGACAATTCGACACTATACTAAAATTGGCAAAAGAGCGGAATTTAGATTTCTCGGAGACTATTGAAGGCAAGGGCGTTAAATTCCTTTATTTAGGAGATGAAGCAGGGATTGATAATTACCAGGCCTCTGTCGCAGAAATTGCTCGCAATGCTGGACTTCAAAAACTTGACACGGTCAGAGTAAGGAGCGAACTCAATGAAGCGCGACGCTACCTTCCTGAAGAAATTCGAGGAGAATGCGAAGAAGCATGGCATAGGGATAGATGGACCGGATCATCCGATCTATTCCGAAGGGCCGTCGATAATGTTCTTGCACCGTACATCCGGCTCATCGAAGGAGAAGGCTACAGATTCTCAACCCAAAAATTCGCAGATCTCTTCGGACACTCAGACGAAGAAGCAAGATTAATCGAAGAAGCGGTCCATCCAAAATCCGAAGATACCCCACCTGAAAGCGAACCTCCATCCGGCCAATCAGGATTTAAGTAAAGTCCAGGCAATAACAATACCACCGAATTCCGCAACGTCGGCCCCTACACTACTCAGGCCGTATCTGACGTTGCTGACGGTCTTCGCAACCTTGCTCGTCCTGGTGTGATGCGGAGAATCTGGCAGGGATTCGAGGACTTTGTTTCAATTGATCCGGTCCCCAAGATGGCCCGGATAGCGAACTGGATCGCGGACAAGGCCGTTGAACACGCCTCCGTCCGGACTGCTGCTCCCATAGTTGGCAAAGGCTGCAAAAGTTCAACTTCCAATGGAGCTAAACTATGTTATGTTGCTTCCTGAATCAGCCCCCATTATAAGTCCATTGCCAGCCCAAAATTTCCGGGAGACGGTCCAGGCTCGGAAGAGTTTGTATTCACTGGGGTAGTACCGGAGATGAGGAGACGGTCAAAGTCCGGGATTTCAAACGGCTGGGCAGCTAATGCTCAAAACTGTAGAGGATTAACGGGATATGAGACAAATCGTGTTGGGGGTGGACGGGATGAGCCTGGAGGACCTGGCGGCAATTGCCAGGCAGGGCGCTCGAATCAGCCTGACAAGGGAGTCGGAGGAGCGAATCATAAAGTGCCGGGGCCTTGTCGAGAAATGGGTTCAGGAAGGCAGGGTCATCTATGGCGTAACGACCGGCTTCGGTGCGCTGAGCGATGTCACCATTGCTACGCAAGCCGCCAGGTCATTGCAGCGAAATATCCTGTTGAGCCATTCAGCCGGAGTGGGTGATGTTTTGAGCATTGCTGCCGTTCGCGCGATGATGGCGCTTCGGGTCAAGGACCTGGCAAGGGGGCATTCCGGCATACGGCTGGCAACGGTTCACAGTCTCATCGAGTTGCTTAACCGAGGGATCATACCGGCAGTCCCTGAAAAAGGGTCTGTGGGCGCAAGCGGAGATTTGGCGCCCCTGGCGCATATGTGCCTCGTCCTGCTTGGCCTGGGTGAAGCCTTCTCTGAGGGCGTAAGGATCACGGGAGCCGAAGCCCTGGAGAAGTGCGGCATGGCGCCGCTCGAGCTTGAAGCCGGCGAGGGACTTGCCCTGGTAAACGGCACCCAAATGTCAACGGCGATCGGTGGGCTTTCGGCATACGATGCCGGAGAGCTTTCCAAGCTGGGCGACGTTGCGGCGGCCTTGAGCCCTGAAGTGCTCATGGGATCAAGGGTCGAATTCGATCCGAGAATCCACCAGGTGCGACCGCATCCCGGTCAGGCTGCGTCTGCCGGCAACATGCGCCGCATTACGCAAAACAGTGAGATCATATCCTCACACAAGGACTGCGGGCGGATCCAGGACGCCTACACCCTGAGGTGCTCTCCCCAAGTTCACGGAGCATGCAGAGAGGGGATTGCCCATGCGCGTAGAGTACTGGAAACCGAGATGAATTCTTCGACGAATAATCCCCTTATTTTCGCCGATACCGAAGAGGTTCTTCTTGGAGGCAACTTTCACGGCCAGCCCGTCGCGCTTGCGCTCGACTTTCTCGCGGTGGCCGTAGCAAGCCTTGCCAATATATCCGAGAGGCGCATAGAGCGGCTGGTAAATCCACAACTAAGCGGTCTTCCTGCCTTCCTCGTCAGTGAAGGGGGTCTCAATTCAGGCTTCATGATAGCCCAGTACACGGCCGCCTCTCTCGTGTCGGAAAAATAGGGTGTTCGCACATCCCGCCAGTGTGGATTCCATTCCAACTTCGGCAAACAAGGAAGACCATGTGTCCATGAGTGCTGTGGCCGCCCGCAAGTGCACAGAGACAGTCAGAAATGC
>JBEKXG010000076.1:0-11908 GCA_049512295.1 Syntrophobacteraceae bacterium | reverse complement strand
ACGCAAACCTGCCGATTGCATTGCGGGGACGGAGCTTTCTCCTGTAAACTTCCGCCTAAAGCCGGTAAAAGGAATGACCAGATTACAGGCCGAATGCAGGCGCCAATCCCGCGTTGCGAAGTGAACAGTGAACAGTTGAAAGCAAATTCCTCAATTCCCCGGATCGGGTCCGGGGCAGGCTCTGAGCTTGTTTGCCGTAAATACAGGTGAAATACAATGCGCTAGTCCAGCGACCCCTTGATTTTATTGACAGTTGTAATTTCATTTTCTGCAATAACAGCGGAAAGCAGCGAGCAGACAGAGGACGGAAGACGGAGGACGGAGGACGGCAATCTGACCTCTCGCCTCTGACATCCGTAGGAACAGTGAGCTAAAAAAACGCCTATCACGCTTCCTGCTTCCTACTCCACGCTTCACGGAATAGTATACCACGGAGGGATCTTGGAGTGCCAAACGGCAACCAGAACGGCAACCAGAAACGGCAACCAGAACGGCAACTAGAAGCGGCAACCAGAAGCGGCAAAAAGCAGGAAAACACGGTGAACAGTAAACAGTGAACGGTGAGCAGTGAGAAAAAACAAAAGACTGGACACTGAATGGCAGAAGAGCGGGTGAGTGGGAGAATGGGTGAATGGGAAAAGCGGAAGAAAAAGCAGGTGGTCTCACGGTTCTTCCTACTCACCGACTCACCAATTCACCTGCTCTTTAAACGGCAACCAGAAGCAAGAATTTGAAGAGACTGTGTCTTTCAAGCTTGGGGCAATCGCGGAGTTCGACGCGGTCCTCCCCCATG
The DNA here is from genome assembly GCA_049512295.1 of Syntrophobacteraceae bacterium. Lineage (GTDB taxonomy): Bacteria > Desulfobacterota > Syntrophobacteria > Syntrophobacterales > Syntrophobacteraceae > SbD1. The sequence goes on along the minus strand of JBEKXG010000076.1, from coordinate 11,115 downwards.
AGGGTTACGAGTCAACGTATCCAAACCATATCCGTTATGGCAAGCTGTGTGAAGTTTCACTGAGCCTGAGCAGAGTAGGAGAATTCTTCCATGCCCTTTCCGTCTTGGGCATCGGGAATTGCCTCACAATGATCAAAAAGAACTTATATTCCTTTGAGAGGAGTACGTATGAGGATAAGCAACTTGCAAAGGATCGTACTTTTGGTCACCGCTCTCGGCCTGTTAATTTACTTCGTCAACATGGTTCTGCATCCGCCTCTTGCCTTGTACCAGATGTGGCCCGTATGGACTGTTCTAGGCGTGCTGGTCTTTTTGGCCCTTTTCCCTTCACGGGGTAAGGATTAGATTGGGGCTTTCTACCTTCTGAAGATGTGGCCTAAGCCTCCTGTCAGTCTTCCGATCACGCTATTGAAAGCATTGTGCTTGCGTGGGTTGTGGGTTTCCGGTGGCTGCGGCTCCTGAGCCAGCACGCTGTCGGATGGCGGCAGTTCTTGAACCGGAGGGCTGCCGGCGAATGCGGCATAGGTCCCACCCGTATCATGGGGATCGAGGATGGCTCCCGTGTTGGGATTCATCCTTGCCATGACCACACCAGGCGGAATGGAAAAGCTCTCGGGCTGCTGGTCCTTGAGGTACTCCTGCATGAAATACAGCCAAACGGGGCAGGCCGCACGCCCTCCGGTTTCTCCGTCGCCAAGGGGCGCATTGTGATCGTCATGGCCCAGCCATACGGCTGCAAGGGTTGATGGAGTATACCCGACGAACCAGGCATCCTTCAGTTCGTTGGTGGTTCCGGTCTTTCCGGCTGCAGGCCTGCCAAGGGACTTTGCTGTCGTTCCTGTGCCTTCTTTGACAACGCCCTCCAACAGATGCGTCATGATGTAGGCGGTCTGGGGTGGGATCACCCTCTCGCGCTGCACTTGGTGTTCCTCTATGAGGCTGCCTTTGCGATCGTAAATGCTCTCGATGAGATACGGTTCTACCCGCTCACCTAGATTGGCAAAGGGAATGTACGCTGTGGCCAGCTCCAGAGGAGTCACGCCGGAAGCGCCCAGAGCAAGCGAGAGGGATGGGGTGAGTTCAGAGGTGATGCCGAGCTGCCTTGCATAGCTGATGGCATAATCCACTCCGATGGAATCGAGAAGCTTCACGCTGGCCAGGTTGCGAGAGTGCACGAGGGCCTTCCGGAACGTTATGGGTCCCAGGAATCGGTGATCGAAATTGGCTGGTTTCCAGACCTCCAGAAGTTTATTGTCGTCTCTGACTAGAGGAGTATCCATGAGAATGGAAGCCTCCGTGTACCCTCTGTCGAGTGCGGCTGCGTAAATGATGGGCTTGAATGCGGAGCCCGGTTGGCGAACTGCCTGCGTAGCGCGGTTGAACTGGCTGGTGTCGAAGTCTGTTCCACCCACCATGCAAATGATTCTGCCGGTTTGGGGATCCATGGCGACAAGTGCGCCTTCGGTCCCGGGCTCGAGCTCGGGAAAAGCATACCAGGTGTTGTCGGCCAAGAGTTTTTCCAAATGCACGCGTATCACATCTCCGCGCCGGAACATCCTCAATGGGCGGCTCGAAGATGCCTCGTCCGATTCACCCTCGGAACCTCTAAGCACTGCCTTATGCGCACCAAGGTCCAAATCACAGGCCTCTGTACGGGAATCGCAGCTCGTCACCAGCGCTGTAACGACTTTGCCTCCGGAAAGCTCGCCGTTCTGGTACGCAAGTTTTTCCAGCACGTCCGGCCAATTCTTTCTGGCAACATTTACAGGAGACGGCCTGTACCGCTTCTGGCGTTCATCGAGTTCACGCAGGCCCTGGTCCAGAGCTCTTTCGGCGATCCGCTGCGCCTTCGGATCCAGCGTTGTATGAATGGTGAGTCCGTCCTTGTAGAGCATGTCCCGACCGTAGCGGGCTTCCACCTTGCGGCGCACTTCCTCGGTGAAGTGGTTGAACTGACTCGATCTCGAGTGCGCGGGCCTGGAGAGGCGGAGGGGCTGACTCGCGGCCTCCTGTGCCTCTTCATCGGAAATGAATCCCGCCTTGGACATTCTCGAAAGAACATGCTGCTGCCGCTCCTTTGCCGCATCAAGGTCCTGAAAGGGCGAGAGCCGGCTTGGAGCCTTGGGTAGCCCGGCCAGAAGCGCTGCCTCGCTCAATGTAAGGTCCTTAGCGTGCTTATCGAAGTAGGTGCGCGCGGCCGCTTCGACGCCATGGGCGCCAGAGCCGAAGTATATCTGATTGAGGTAGATGTGGAGGATCTCGTCCTTGCTCAATGCCAGATCAATCCGGTAAGCGAGGATAACCTCCTTGAACTTGCGCAGGTAAGTCCTTTTGGGAGAGAGCAGCAGGGCTTTCGCGACCTGCTGGGTTATAGTGCTGCCGCCCTGAACGATCTCCCCGGCCAGGACGTTCCTGCCGAACGCACGGACAATGGCCTGGATGTCAACACCGCTGTGCTCGTAGAATCGTAGATCCTCAGTGGCGAGGAATGCCTGGATGAGATGGGGCGGCAGTTCTGAAGGGGCAACCATATAGCGGCGCTCTTCGTATAGCTCGGCAATGAGCGAGCCGTCTGCTGCCAGGATGGATGTGACGAGCGGAGGATTATAATTTTCGAGGGACAGCGCACCGGACAGCAAAGGTTCCAGCAGAACATAGACAGTGCTTAAGGTCAGCCCCGACGCGAGCAATAGACACACAAGCCACACGGCAAGCAGATGGCTCCTCACCCAGCGAATGAGGATCATCAAGGGATTCGGACTGGAACGATCGGATTTCCTCATGTCACCACCTGCCCCGATGTTTTCTTCGGCATCAGTTACAAGAATGTTTGTCTTAATCTGTTGTCATTGTGAGATAAATACTCACGTTTTATAAAAGCATTGTTAAATCCTCCATCACACCATGTTGTTGTAGATCCGTGATTCTGGCGTACTTGGCATTGGACACGTCGCCACCATGGGAATTGCTGCCACGACCATCTTCCCCTGGCGGCGTGTCCAACACGGTTTCACATTTCTAACAGTGTGGTCCAACACACTTTTTGACTGGTTGCGAGGCTGCGTGCGACTTAGCCTGAGGTTGCGGAGGATGTGCAACTGCCTGGCGTTTAGGCTGCGCTTGCGCGTGAGCTGCCGACCTTGGCTGCACTTGGGCTCTTTGCGCTACAGGTTGCCTCTGGGGCCGGGATTGAGCGCGGGTTACGGCATTCCCACCACGAGGGGTGGTACCTCGACTATTGGATATGGTGCTGCCGCCACGGCGGGGTGTGTTGGCTCGGTTACTGGTTACGGCGTTCCCACCACGAGGGGTGGTACCTCGACTATTGGATATGGTGCTGCCGCCACGGGGTGTGTTGGCTCGATTACTGGTTACGGCGTTCCCACCACGAGGGGTGGTGCCTTCACGGCCTGCATTAACGGCTTGCCTGTTACTCTGGCCTGAACGGGCCCGGCCCAGGCTCTGACGCTGCTGAGGTCCCTGTTGGACGGAGTCCGCCGTAGGTCTTGTTCGAGAACCCTGCAGGCCGGTGGCCGTCGCTGGTCCGGTTCGAGTGCCCTGCAAGCGGGCGTTTCGTGATCCGCTGTTTCTTGCAGAACCCACTGTTCCCTGGCGTACAGCTCTATTCCAACTGGTAGTCCTGAAAGATCCGGCTCTAAGATCGTTGCGATTTATGTTGATATTCCGCGTGATATTGATATTGACGTCACGTCTGCCCCAGTCCCAGTGCCCCCATCCCGAGTTCCAGTAGGATCCTACAGCTATGCCTGCGGCAAACCCGAATATTCCACTCGTAACAAAGCCTGCTCCCGTATAATAAGGGTCATAAGCGTAGCCCGGGTAATAGGGGTTATAGGCGTAGGGAGGGTACGAAGGGTACCACCAGGAGCCATAGATCACCGCGGGGTTGTAAGTCGGCACATAGACAATTCGGGGGTTGGCCGGCTCAATCGCGATATTTTCACCCCGGACCACCACCTTCTGCTGCTCAGTGGTATTGAGATTGCCCTCGGCATGTGCCTTGCCCCGCAGTCTCTGGACGGTGTCCATGACATCGCCCTGTTGAGCCAGGAAAGCGTCACCCATTCTTTGGGTCCAGTCCTTTTTATCGCTCATCATGGAAAGAACCTGTGGAAAGGGGACCAGCGCCTTCACACTGAGGTCCCAGTCCATGCCATCCAGGGCGGCATTCAGTTCATTGCCTTGGCGGTTGTCGTTTTGCCTTACCCATTGGTCCGCTTCCGTCACCTGGTCGGGGTAGGTGGCTGCCACCAGGATCTGCCCGAGCAAGGAATCAGGATAAAGAGCGATTGGTGCAAGCATCTGGTCCAGCTCTTCCTGTCCAAGGGCCGCACCGCTTCCGGAACTCTGTGCAAGAGCCCAAGGCGGGGCCGCCATCAGCAAAACCAGGAACCCCGCAAGAACTCGCAAATAAAATACTTTTCTGTTCATAACTTCTCCTTCGCTACTTTCTGGAGCATAAAAAGTTGAGTACGGCGACTTAAATATGCGATCACCTGGATGTAAGCTTCACGCTCCTTTCGAAGGCTTGTCTGATTTCGATTTCATCCATTCCCCGGTTTTTCTCCAGAATCGCCAACCATCGGTCACAGGTGAGGAGCCGGTGATTGGCAGGCAATGCGTGGGATGACGATCAGACATGCTTTTGAAATGATCAAGATCTGTGCCGGAAAGGCAAGAGATATCAATTATTTAATATTGCAACAGTATAACGAACACTTAAGCTTAGAGGGGTAGTGCACTGGCCGATAGCCGGCGAGAGAATAAGTGTTGCATGCAACGTAAGCGTTGTATGATTTCTGTGTCATGTGCAACGCTTCAATCATACCCAATAACGAGACTGTCGAATAACCTCAAATTATGATTTTTATAGCTTGTAACGAATTGATTTTAATGGGCTGGCTTTTCTAAAAGAGGCCCAAAATGGACTTTTTCGACAGTCACAACACCTCTGTTGATTACCTTGAGGTCGAGCATGATCTTCCTGAAGAGGTGGGCACTAAAATACTGTGCCTACCCCACTAGGCTCCCAGGAAGCGGGCGGCGGCGAGGGCATAGGTACGGGCGGCCTTATACAGATTGTCGATCTTGACAGATTCATTGGCCTTATGCGCAAGAGCGGCTTCTCCGGGTCCGCAGATAACCATCGGAACCTTGAGGGCGGGAACGAAGAAGGCAGCCTCGGTAAAATAGGGAGCGCCGCCGGTGTCGGGCTTAGTTCCGAGGACTTGCCGGGCGGCTTCTGTAAAGAGTTCCACGAAAGGATCATCGGCTGGTGTATCGACGGAGGAGCGACTGGCAATGATTCTGAACTCGGACTCGACGCAGGCGGCTTTGGCCGATTTTTCCAAAAGCTCCCGAAACATACCGTACAGGTGCTGATGATCCTGCCCGGGCAAGGTGCGCAAGTCTATGGTCAACCTGCAGCAGTCGGGAACGATGTTAGTTCTTAATCCGCCCTGGATGGTTCCGATGTTTATGGTGGGTTGACCGAGGTGGCGGTGGCGCACGCAAGGGTCCAAGGCATTGACTGCTTTCAGGACAAAGTCGGCCATGGGGAGGATCGCGTTCCTGCCCTGATGCGGCAAGGATCCATGGGCGGCTTTGCCGTAAGTGATGGCTTCGAGCCATAAAGCTCCTTTTTGAGCTATGTAGACGTCCATGTCAGAGGGCTCCGCAATAACAAGGCAGCCGGCACCCTCCAGCAACCTACCCTCTACCATGGACCTGGCTCCGAGGCAGTCTACTTCCTCGCCTGCGGTGAAGGCCAGGACCAAATCTCCCCGCAGGCGAAGACCCGATCGCCGAATGGCGACTGCGGCGGCTACCATGGCCGCTACTCCGCCCTTCATATCCGAGCTGCCCCGACCGAAAATCCTGTCATCCACCTTGATTCCCGAAAGAGGTGGATGCTCCCAGGGTTCGTTGCCGAAAGGAACGGTATCAAGGTGGCCACAGAGTACCATCGAAGGCCTTTCTCCCGATCCCGAAATGCGGGAGATCAGATTTGCCCGATTCTCGCCCAGGGAGAGCAGCCTCACCTCAATGCCGCAGCCGGAAATTCTATCCCGGAGCATTTCGGCGAGCGGAAGCTCATCGCCCGGAGGATTGACCGTCTGCACGCGCACCATTTCGCTGGTCAGATCCAGCACCAACGCCTCATCGATGTAGTCGAGGACTTTCTCGGCGGCCATGGCTATATGCCTCCTTTCCCATACGAACCGGAGATAATTCCGGAACACGCAATCCCGTTTCGTGTGATCGATGCGGCACCATGTGTTCTTTTGTTTCTAGATGCACATGATATTTCCCTTTGCCAACGTCTCCACCACGCAACCTGTGCCGCCGGCAAACCGGAAGAAGACAGTCTCCGGTGTCCGGCAACATTTTCAAGCCTCTATAGCTTTTACCCTTTCAGCATTGAATCCGCAATCCTGTTCAATTACGGATGCCTGTCGGCCACCTTTGCATGCCGACGGGTGGCGTCTCACCCCTACCGAAGACAGCCGTTTTCCGAGCAGCAAAGTCTTTGACGGCGGCCACCCGGCCGCCCCGGAACCGATTGGCCGGTCCTTCCAGCGATTCGCCGGCGGCCACCCGGGCCGGCCGAGGACGGAGCATCGGACTGAATTGCGAAGAGCCGCAAGAAGACCGAGGTTAATCCTTGACTGCGATGAATACCCTGAGGCTTTTCCATGGTTGTCTTCCCTGTCGGGAAGACCGGGAATTTAGTGCCCGGGGGAACCTGGCGTGTGTGGAAGGGGGATGGCCGGCGGCAAAGAATGCGCCGGTCTCACGCGGCCGGGCGTCTGTTGATCGACCACATTGCCTTATAATCTTAACATTCTTTCCTTCGAGACCCCTGCAGCATCTTTCGAGGCGGCAAAACGGCCGGATCTGCGCCCTCACGGCCTCCTCCCGCGGAGAGCGGGAGGAGGGTTGTCCAGTGGTTGCCAACTACATCGCGTGCGAGGTGGGCACGAGGGTCAGGCGTATCACGCGGCCTTTGCCTGCCGGGCCCGCCTTTCAAGTTCGTCCGCGCTAACGTCTTCCACGTGAGTGGCGATCCACCACTTGTTTCCGGCAAAGTCTTTGACGGTGGCCACCCGGTCGCCCCAGAACATATTCTCCGGTGCTCCGGTAGATTCGCCCCCTGCGTCCAGGGCCGCCCTATACGTCGCGTCCGCGTCATTAACGTAGAGATATAGCGCTATGGGCATGGGAGAAGCTCCCTCGCACATCGCCTCACCCAGCATCAAGACCGAATCGCCGATTTTCATCTCCGCATGCATGACGCTGCCGTCGGGAGCAGGAAATCTATAAACCTCCGTGGCGCCAAACGCCTTCTTCATAAAGTCAATCAGCCGCACCGCCCCGTTGACGGACAGAAGAGGCGTCACGGTATGGTAACCTTCCGGTATCGGTTTAACAGGCATTTGATATCTCCTTTTTCCGTACTGGTTAATTATCTACCTTTCATTCAATTTAATTCGCACCCGCAAAAAAGCCCAGCCCCGAGAAGGTTTTTCAAGCGCCCGGAGGGACCTTGGGATTGCGGGGAATCTTCAAACTGAAAAATCATTCCCCCGCCCGGCGGCGCCCGGGGATTCGAGAGCGGCCCGGCATCCGTCTTCGGGTACGGAATTGGCAGGTTGTCCGTGAAAATTGTCTCAACAGGTGTCATGTCCAGGCAAAATATTGTCAGGTCCGACCTGCACACTTTGAAATTTTTTTTACTTAAAGAATTTAGCCATGCTGACGGGAATTCCTGCTAAAATGAAGTGGTTCCGGCAAGGATGTGCGAGGTTAACGGGGGATATGCAATGAGCCGCATTCTAGTAATAGACGATGATACCGAGTTGTGTGAATTGCTAGCCGAATATCTCAAGCCTGAGGGATTCGAGATCACTTCGGTTCACGACGGCGAGCAGGGATTGCAGATGGCTGTCTCCGGAGCGGGACAATACGATCTGATCGTTCTCGATATAATGCTTCCCGGGATGAATGGTTTTGAGGTCTTGCAGCGTCTGCGTTCTCAATTCGATACGCCGGTCCTCATGTTGACGGCCCGCGATGAGGAAGTGGACCGCATCGTGGGGCTTGAAATGGGTGCGGACGACTACCTGCCAAAGCCATTCAACCCCCGCGAGCTTATTGCGCGTGCCCGCGCCATTTTGCGCAGAACAAAAGACTGGCATGACAAGAGCGCCATTCCTTCCATGCCCGAAAGAATTACCGTCGGCGATATAGAACTGGATACCGGGACCCGTGTTGTGCACCGCGACGGCGAGCGGATCGAGTTGACCTCCGTTGAGTTCAGTTTTCTGGAAATGCTGCTCAGGGCAGCCGGTCATGTTGTAACGCGCGAACAACTGGCCGAAGGCGTTCTCGGCCGCAGTCTCACCGCTTACGACCGCAGTGTGGATGTGCATCTGAGCAGCCTTCGAAAGAAACTCGGACATAAATTCGGCGAAATCGAACGGATCAAAACAGTGCGAGGCTCCGGGTATATTTATGTGAACCCGTCTCAACCTGACAAAAATGCGAATTTGCAGTGATCCGCCCCCTGGTCACAGGGAAATTCAATGCGAAGCCTTTTTATAAAAATCTTCCTCTGGTTCTGGGTGGCAATGGCGCTGGTTGGCTTTGCCTCTTTCCTGTCGGCTGTGGCCACAGAGTCACATCCCTTTTTCCAAATGCCCTGGCTGAGATTTCTTGAACGCCCGCCCGTCGAAGGCCATCTGAATATGCAACCGGGCTCGTTTGCCGGTCACTGGATCAGTCTTATGGGAAATTCCCTCAGACTCTCAGGCCAGACGGCAATCGAGATATACGAACGTGACGGGAAAACGGCCCTTTTCGATTACTTCAATGAACTCGAAAGAGCAGTTCGCATCCATTTTTTTCTGTTCGACGATCGAAAGGAGCAGCTAGCCGGAGGGTCGATTCCCGAAGAGGTAAGGGAATTAGCTTCGCATCACCCGCTCGATGGGTTGGATTACAAGCGATCCGTTGAATCGATCTTTACGGCTCAGCAGCTCAGCGGCCCGAGCGGCAAAGAATATACGCTGATTACCAGATTCCCCGACCGCCATTTTCTCAGGCGCGATTACAGCTTTCTTGCGATAAACCTGATCATCATCCTTATTACCGCCGGAGGGGTATGTTACTGGCTTGCACGCTATATTTCCATGCCGATCAGCAAACTTGGGGCGGCGGCAAGGCGTCTGGCCGACGGAGACTTCAAAGTTCGTGTTGGCGCCGTTCTGGGCAGGCGGCGTGATGAGATTACCGAACTCGGGAGGGATTTCGATCTGATGGCCGAGCGTATCGAATCTTTAATCAGCTCGCAGAAACGTCTCCTTCGAGATATCTCGCACGAGTTCCGTTCGCCGCTTACACGGTTGACTCTTGCCCTGGAGATTGCGCGCCGCCGCGACGGTCAGGATGCAATCAACGCGCTGGAACGAATCGAACTGGAAGCCGGGAGGCTCAATGCGCTCATAGGCAAATTGCTCATGCTGGCCCGTCTTGAGAGCGGCGCGGAGGAAATAGACAGGGCCCCGGTCAATATGGTGGAGTTGATAGAAGAACTAGTGACGGACGCCGACTTCGAAGCTCGGGGACGCAATTGCACCGTTCGAGCCGTATCGGACGGAAACTGTACTGTATCGGGATCAAGAGAGCTTCTGCGGAGCGCGATCGAGAATGTGGTGCGAAATGCGGTCCGCCACACGGCGGAAAGCACCGAAGTAATGGTCACACTGCGATGCAGAATGGAGGGCAACGCTCCGCGTGCAGTGCTGGAAGTGCGCGACAAGGGGCCGGGCGTGCCGGAAGCGTCACTGGCCGATCTTTTTTACCCATTCTACCGGGTCGGAGATGCTCGCGACCGAAAGCAAGGGGGAACCGGATTGGGGCTGGCCATCACGGAGCGCGCAGCCAAACTGCACGGCGGTGAAGTGCGAGCAGCCAACGCCCCCGGGGGAGGACTTATCGTTACGATCGATCTTCCAGCAAAGGACGCTGCGTGATTGCCGCAAAATCCCCGGCATCTAAAGCTTCTCGTGAGATAGACTTACTTACTACACTCAAGTGTGCGAGGCTCGCGTACTACCGGAAAAATAATTTATACGAAGATTCATTCAAGCGCTCACTGCGTTGTCTTCGTCGTCGGCTCCTCGACGTACTATGGTGTACGCCTGCGTCGCCTCCTCCTCGCCGCCTTGTGAATCATCTTGAATGCAATTCCGTATTATTTATAGCCTGAGAAAAAATTACCAAAGGCCCACAGTCTTTATCAACGCCCCGTGTTAGGATTTTCGCAACTTGAAATGAGAACTTGTCCGTTGTAGGAGGGCCGGCCCAAAAAAGAACCTTGGGCCGGCCCCAATTAAGGAGGGTGGGCCGGGTCTCCGCTAACGACTCATTCCGGAGACCCTTATCAAACGCGCAAACGCCCATTTGCGCTCAAGCGGGAGCATGCGAGACACTGGAAGGGGCAGAGACTCTCACAACGCTCTCACAAAGCTTAGTCCTTTTGCCAGTGTCCTTTCTCGTGGCGAGCTTTCCATGACTCACGTAATTCTTCAGCTTTGGTGCGCTGTTCCGGAGTCAGGACCGCATATATCCTGGATTTCATGCGCTCTTTCGCCACAATCAGCTCGGTTAGCGTATCTGCCTGTCCCTTGGCAATGGACCGGACTTTCGCCTCATCAAACGGCCCACTCTTCCGGAGATCGTTGAGCTGATCGCGCCCGGCCTTCAGTTGTTGGACAAGCGGTTTGATTTTTTCGCGCTCTTCGGAAATGATGGGATCGATCTGGTTTTTTTGCGCATCAGTCAGATTTAGCTTTTTCCAGAGACAGTGATGTCCGTGACGACCCTTGCAATGTTTCCCGCAACGCCCTTCAGTCGCAGCTTCATCTTTTGAACCAGCCTTGCTAACGTCCGCAACGGCCGGAGTGGCCGCCCAATGGCGTTGACTTAGGATCATTTTCGCCCCCATTTACCATAGCAACTCTTTGATTTCCTGGGGAAAGAACGGCCTGGTCTTGTTTTGTATTTTCCCCAGCCGATTTCTATTATGCACAT
>JBEKXG010000075.1:0-12064 GCA_049512295.1 Syntrophobacteraceae bacterium | reverse complement strand
AGTTTCATCCTCGTTCAAACCGCGTCCTGGGAACGCGGCGGCGCTGCTGGATTCCGGCTTAAAGCATGCCGGAATGACGATAAAGGAACTTTGTCGATAAGGGAATTTTGCAAGAGGCTCAAGAGATAGTCGATTTTGGACTGGCATTTTTTGCAAAAGGTGATATTATCCCGCGACTCTTGTGCCTTAAAGCGGTCTTCGAATTCCCGCGCTTCGACGCCCCTGTTCCTCCCTGACCCGCAGCACAAAAACCATTTTGTCCTATGTAATCGGTTCACCAGTTCAGCTATCGAGTATGAGGAGAATGGCTTGTGATCTCCCAGAAGCTTATGACCGACTTTTTGGCAATAGCTCTGTATTTGCTCGCCGGGGTTGCGTTTGCAGTCTTTCCCATTATCGTTTCAAAGCTCGTCGCCAGGAGGAGCCATGGAGCGCAGCGCGAAGCGACCTACGAGAGCGGGATGGAAACCATCGGCAGCGCCTGGATTCAGTTCACGGTTGCGTATTACATCTACGCCCTGATCTTTCTGGCCTTCGACGTCGACGTGCTCTATCTCTTCCCGGTGGCGCTCGTCTACGGCAAATACGCTGCTCGCGACCTGATAGAAGTGGTTGTTTTCATAGGGATTTTATCGCTGGCGATTGTTTACGCCTGGCGAAAGGGAGTTTTTGAATGGAAAAGAAAGTGAGAGAACCGGGCGGACCGGTTATACAATTTGCTCTCCTTGACGATATCCTGAACCTGGCGCGCGCCAACTCGCTGTGGCCAATGACGTTCGGTCTTGCGTGCTGCGCGATCGAGATGATGGCCGCCGGGGCTTCCCGCTTCGACCTGGACCGTTTCGGGGCTGGTGTTTTCAGGCCCTCTCCGCGCCAATCCGATGTCATGATCGTAGCGGGAACGATCGCCAAGAAGATGGCCCCTGCTATTCAGATGCTGTGGGACCAGATGCCCAATCCGAAGTGGTGCATTGCGATGGGCAACTGCGCCATTTCCGGCGGTCCTTTCGAGTATGAGGAGCAGTATGCGATAGTGCCCGGAGCCCACCTTATCGTTCCGGTGGACATCGTAATTCCGGGGTGTCCTCCCCGGCCCGAAGCTCTCATCCAGGGGCTGCTGTCTTTGCAGGATAAGATCACCGGTGGTGAGGACAGGAATTTGCTGCGCCGCTTCAAAAGAGTCTCGGAGGCGTAAACTGAAATGAAAGTGAAGGAAATAGAAGCAAAAATGCTCGAGAAGTTCCCGGACGCCCCTCTCAAACGGGACGAGACAGGAATGACGGGGGCTCTATGGTCCGTAGCCGTCCCGATCTCGGGCATCAGGGAAGCGGCAAAGGCGTTCGATAGCGCCGGTTTTTTCCTGGAGTCGATAACGGCGCTGGATTTTGAGGATACCTTCGAACTGGTCTATCACTTCAACTGTTTTGAACCCAAATCCCGGGTGGTGGTAAGGATGCTCTGCGGCCACGACCAGGAGCCTGCCTCGATTTGTGATATCTTCCGCGGCGCGGGTTGGCTCGAACGCGAGGTACATGACTTTTTCGGAATCAAGTTTTCGGGAAATGCCGACATGAGGGCGCTGCTGCTCCCTGAAGACGCGGATTATCATCCGCTCAGGAAGAATTTCGGCAAAGTCAGCGCCTACCATAAGCGAGAAGACATCTATGGCTGAACGACAAACAATTGGCCCTCCGGCATCTCAAAAGATTTACACATTAAATCTCGGACCTCAGCATCCCAGTACGCACGGTGTTCTCAGGATCCTTCTGGACCTGGACGGCGAATATATTGTCAAAGCCGACCCGATCATCGGATACGGCCACCGCGGTCACGAGAAGATGGGAGAAAACAGGCAATATAAGCAGTTTCTTCCGAACACGAGCAGATTGGATTACCTTTCCGGGATGATTTTCAATCATGGATTCGTCCTGGCGGTTGAAAAACTTGCCGGGATCGAAGTCCCCGAGCGCGCGAAATATATTCGAGTGATCGCCTCCGAGCTAAATCGCATATCGAGCCACCTCCTCTGGTTCGGAACATACGTGATGGACCTCGGTGGCTTTACGCCCTTCCTTTACGCATTCGACGATCGCGAGCAAATCCTGGATATTTTGGACTCGGTGAGCGGTTCCAGACTCACTTACTCGTATTGCCGCTTCGGAGGAGTCACTCGTGACGTTGACGCAAGGTTCATCGACATGACGCGTGCTTTTCTCAAGCGGATGGAGACGCGTTGGGCCGATTACGACAGCCTGGTAACCAAAAACATCATCTTTATTCATCGCACCAGGAACGTCGGTATTATCGACCGGGAGCTTGCCCGTCAGTACGGAGTTACGGGACCGAATCTTCGCGCATGCGGGGTTTCCTACGACGTACGCAGGGCCGAACCCTATGAAGTGTACGACAGGTTTGATTTCGAAGTTCCAACAGGATCCAGGGGCGATGCCCTGGATCGATATGATGTGCGCTTCAAGGAGATGCAGCAGAGCTGCCGGATAATCGAGCAGGCCCTGGATCAACTTCCAGGGGGGGACTTCCTTACCAAGAAGGTCCCGCAGAAGCTCGGCCCCCCTAAAGGTGAAGTCTATGTTGCCTTCGAAAGCGCCCGCGGTCTTAGTGCTTATTACCTGGTAAGCGACGGCAGCCCCGGTCCGTATCGCTGCCATATACGGGTTCCCAGCTTTGGCAATTTGAATGTTTTAAATGAGGTGCTGCCCGGGACGCTGGTTGCCGACGCAATTTCAATTCTCGGCAGCATCGACCTTGTTATTCCGGAAATCGACAGATAACAGAGAGGAAGAAGAATTGTCCGAGGGCTTTTTGGGTTCCGAATGGTTCCGGTTGATTTTGGGCCTGTTGATCGTAGTTAGTTTTTCGACGTTGAACGCCCTGTTCCTGGTATGGCTCGAGCGAAAGGTGGCAGGTCATATTCAATTGCGCCCCGGCCCGATGGAGGTCGGCCCTCACGGCCTGCTTCAGACGATTGCCGATGCTATTAAACTGGTGGGCAAAGAGCTTATACTGCCATTGCAAGCGGACAGGAGGTTGTTTTTCGTTGCGCCGGTCATGGTTTTCATGCCCGTGCTGGTCGGATTTTTAGTTTTGCCGTTCGGTCCGCACATGATTATCCGTGACATGAACGTGGGGGTCCTCCTGGTCTTCGCTTTTTCCACGTTCACCGTTTTGGCCATTCTTGCCGGCGGGTGGGCTTCGAACAACAAATATGCGCTGCTCGGCGCGGTCCGGTCGGTGGCTCAGAACGTCGCTTATGAAATCCCGCTGCTGCTGGCAGTAATGAGCGTCGTGATAATGGTCAATTCTCTGAGTTTTTCAGACATCGTGAATTCTCAGAGAAACATCTGGTTCATTTTCTTGCAGCCGGTCGCAGGTCTGATTTACCTCATCGCCGCTACCGCTGAAACCAACCGCGCCCCGTTCGATATTCCTGAAGCCGAATCTGAACTCGTTGCGGGATTTCATACTGAATACAGCGGAATGGGATTCGGGCTTTTCTTCCTGGCTGAATACACCAATATGTTTATCGTGTGCGCCGTTGCAAACAGTCTGTTTTTCGGCGGATGGAACGGCCCTTTCGGAATCAGCCTGGGCATACCCGGAGTCTTTTGGTTTCTTTTCAAGACCTATATGCTGATTTTTGTCATCATGTGGGTGCGCTGGACGTTTCCCCGTGTCAGGTTCGACCAGTTGATGAACTTTTCCTGGAAGGTGATGATTCCGCTCAGCCTTGCAAATCTCGTCGTGACGGCCATCGTTGTCAAACTTATGTGATTTTTTGGAGCAAGATCGAAAATGAGCTACTTTAAAGAAATATTTTATGGCGGACTCAGTTTGATCGAAGGGATGATGGTCACCGGACGGCGGCTGTTTCATCCACTGGTGACCGTCCAGTATCCGCGCAAAAAGATCCCGCTTTCTTCTGCTTATCGCGGCCACATCGAGCTGAAGATATTCGAAGATACCGGCGCGCATAAATGTATCGTCTGCGGCAATTGTGAGAAAACCTGCCCCAGCGGCGTCATTCGGATGCAGGGTGTAAAAATGAAAGAAAAGGGTCCCAAAACGTTAACCAATTACGTCATCGATTTCAGCAAATGCTCGCTTTGCGGTCTTTGCGTCGAAATCTGTCCCACCCAAACCCTGCAATATTCCAGGGAGTACGAGTTGGTCGGCGAGACACGATCTGTTTGCGTGATAGACAGTTTGGCAAGGCTTGCCAAGCAGGTCGAAGAAAAGGAAGCGGAAGAAAAGAAGAGGCGGGGACTTGCCGCCTGATTGCGCAAACCTCGGACTTGTAAGTGAATCCGAATGGAAACCAAACTCCATTTAAGGCAAAGGGATATGGATGGAAACTTCCAGCCTTAACATCATCATGCAAGCGGCCTTTTGGGCCACGGTCGGGTTGACCATTGCAGGGGCTTCGATCGCGGTATTTCCCCGAAGTATCCTCTACAACGTCCTGGGTCTGGCGGTGGCCCTGGCCGGTATTGCGGGGTTCTACCTCTTTCTGGGCAGCTTCTTCATTGCCCTGATGCAGCTCCTTATTTATGTGGGCGCAATCTGCATCGCAATCGTCTTTGCAATAATGCTTTCCCGTCCCCTTCACCTGGAGGTCCCCAAGCGGGCACTGCCAAAAGTGGCGCTGGCAACAGCGGCCAGCGTGGTCTTTTTTGTCGCGACGGTGAGCGTGGCTCTCAAGACCGATTGGCTGCCATCAGCGGCCCGTGTCTCCGACGTGTCGCTCTGGTCGATCGAAAACATCGGCCACGCGCTGCTTACACGCTATGAACTGGTTTTTGAAGTGATCTCGCTGGTGCTGCTGGTGGCCATTATCGGCGCGGTGATTACCGCTGGATTCAGCCGGAGGTTGACTTCGTGAACAGCTTGACTACTTATCTGATCATCTCGGCTTTTCTTTTCTCGCTGGGCCTTCTCGGGATATTGCAGCGCAGAAATCTTATCGGCATGCTGATCTCGGTGGAGCTTTTGCTCAATTCGGCGAACCTAAACTTCATGGCGTTTAACCGGTTTCTCAGTCCGGATCCCGTCACAGGGCAGGTAATTGCCCTTTTCGTCATGGGCCTGGCAGCGGCGGAAGCCGCAATCGGCCTGAGCATCATTCTGGCCCTTTTTCGCATACTGCACTCGATAAACATCGAACGTGCTCAGAGCCTGAAAGGATAGAACCGCTATGGGCGCATTCCTTACAGATCCCATCCTGTTGGCGACCGTTCTGGGTACGAATCTTCCATTTTTCTCGATGGTTGCAATTCTGCTCTTCACGAGATCGAACCCCAAACTCTCCAGCAAAATCTCGGTGGGGGCAATCGCCTTTGCCGCCGTCTGCGCGCTTTTCCTGCTGGCAAAGCTCTACAGCGCTTCGCCCGTCCAATACCAGACGCTCTGGTTCAGCTCGGGCAAGCTGACCTTCGCCTTCGGCTATTATCTCGACCCGTTGAGCCTTCTTATGCTGACCATTGTCGGCGTCGTAGCCTGTCTCGTACAGATTTACTCCCTGGGATATATGGAGGGCGACCCGGGATATAGCCGCTACTACGCATTTCAGTCCCTTTTCGCCTGGGCCATGATGAACAATGTCATTGCGGGCAGCATGCTCCAGCTTTTCGTGTTCTGGGAACTCGTGGGTCTGGCGTCATATTTTCTAATTGGTTTTTACTACGAGAAATTTAGCGCCTCCCAGGCCGGGAAGAAGGCCTTCGTAATGAACAGGGTCGGAGATGTGGGCTTCTTTCTCGGTCTTATCTGGCTTGTCATAGGCTTCGGCAACCTGGGAATTCCGGAGCTCAATCACGCCGCAAGCACTCAAGGTCTGCCCCAGAACCTGCTTACCGTCTCCGCCCTTCTGATATTCTGCGGCGTTGTCGGCAAAAGCGCCCAGTTCCCGTTGCTTACCTGGTTGCCCGATGCAATGGAAGGCCCCACCCCCGTCAGCGCACTGCTCCATTCGGCCACCATGGTCGCTGCCGGCGTTTACATGTTCAGCCGGATTTTTCCCTTCTTCGCCGCTTCCCCGGACGCCATGGCGATAGCCCTGGCAATCGGCACGATTACCATGCTGCTCTCCTCCACCATGGCGATGGTTACATACGATCTTAAACAGGTCTGGGCTTATTCGACCGTGAGCCAGCTCGGCATGATGGTAATGGCGCTCTCCGCCGGCGGATATTTCGCCGGGGTCTTCCACCTCACAACCCACGCCGGGTTCAAGGCCCTGCTCTTTTTGTGCTCCGGCATATTCATCCATGAATTCCACACCAATGACATGCGGATAATCGGCAAGCAGGGCGGCCGCAAGCTGATAATACCAATGGTGTGCATGGCGGTCGGCGCTCTTGCACTCTCCGGGTTCCCCGGGTTCTCGGGTTTTTTCAGCAAAGAAGCTATCCTCGGCCAACTTGCCGCTCAGCCGAATAAAATCTGGCTTGCCGCCGGACTTTTCGGGGCTGTTCTGACCGCCTATTACAGCTTCCGTCTGATTTTCCACATCCTGTTGCCCAAAGGCGGGATCGAGGAAAAGCATCACGGCGAGCATGCTCATACGTCCCACGACCATGAAGATGAACATCACGGCTACATTTTCTGGGCAATGGCGATCCCCGTGATGATCCTTGCCTGCGTGACCCTCGTGCTGGGGTGGTTCGAGCAACCGATCGAGCACTTTCTGCTCGGGCACGCAGTTCAGGCCCATGGTGTTCAGCATGCTGCGGAGCATGCGGCAGAACATGGCGGCGGGATCGACTGGCTCATGATTATGGGGATTTCGGCCGGTGTTTTAGGCATCCTTCTGGCCTGGTTCGAATATGGAAGAAAAGGGGCCAGCCGCAAAGGGTTCCTCAGCTACCTTCCCCCTGTTTGGAAGCTGTTCGAATGCAGATGGTTCCTGGACATTTTCTACCGGAAAAGTCTTGACAGGTTTGTCTATGGCGGCCTTACAAGCATTTTCGCCAAAAACGACCGCCGCGTCATAGATGGCGGTATAGACGGGATCTGCTTTTTTACCGAGGGCGGCGGGCGCCTGTTCAGCTTTCTCCAGACCGGAATGCTTCAGTACAATCTGCTGATAATGGTTTTGGCGGCCGGGGCCGCACTTCTCTATTTCCTGATCCAGATATAAAAGGCTTCCGTGGAGATTTTAACTCTCATCAAGGGTATTCTTAGCAAAGGTATCAAATGACCTCGATGGAAATGGCCGGTTTTCCTATCCTTTCTGCGATCCTTATGACGACGGTTTTGGGATTGCTGGTTATCATGTTTATTCCGCCGGAAAGAACCAGGTTGATAAAGCAGGTCAGTCTCGCGAGCGCATCGATCGGACTGGTCCTGTGCATCTGGCTCTATCTTTCATACGATCACCAGAAGGGCGGACTCCAGTTCGTGGAGCGCATCCTGTGGGTGAAGAGCCTTGGAATATACTGGTTCAACGCCGTCGACGGGATAAACGTTCCCATGCTGCTCCTTACTTCCGTGGTCCTGTTTACAGGCATCTGGACAATGTGGGAACTGGAATACAGGGCAAAAGAATTTTTTGCGCTCATCTTCCTTCTGGTCGCCGGCGTCTACGGCGTGTTCATGTCGATGGACCTTTTCTGGATTTTTGTCTGGTACGACGTCTCGCTGTTCCCGATGTACCCTCTGATCGCCATCTGGGGAGGCACACGCAAAGAATACGGCGCAATGAAGCTCACGCTGTACCTACTTGCCGGAAGCGCCCTCATTTTGCCCGCCATACTTTATCTCTGGGTGCAGGGGGGAGCTCACACCTTTGACCTCTTCGAGCTTCAGAGAATCGGGTTCAGCGTATTCGACCAGAAACTGACCTTCGTCATGCTCTATCTCGGGTTCGGGATCCTCGCCGCCGTATGGCCGTTCCATACATGGTCGCCTGTGGGTCACGTCGCAGCCCCGACGGCTGTGAGCATGATTCACGCGGGCGTGCTCATGAAGCTCGGCGCTTACGGAATTTTGCGGATTGCAATGACGCTGTGCCCGGCCGGCCTGGCGTACTGGTCAGACCTTATGGCTCTACTGGCCTGTATCGGGATCGTCTATGGGGCGCTCGTGGGTCTGGCGCAGACCGACTTGAAATATGTTATCGGCTACTCCAGCGTGTCGCACATGGGAGTAGTGGGACTGGGGCTGGCGACGATGTCCGTGAACGGGATAAACGGGGCGGTTTTTCAGATGTTTGCGCACGGCGTCATGACGGCCCTCTTCTTTTCTTCTGTCGGCTACATCTATGACCGCACGCACACGAAGATCATTCCCGAACTGGGCGGATTGTCGAAAACGATGCCGGTTGCTTCCGCCTTTTTCATAATCGCGGCCCTGGCAGGTATCGGCGTGCCGCTGATGGCAAGCTTCTGGGCCGAGCTGCTGGTGTTCATCGCCGCAGTCCAGGCTTTCCCGATCGGCGGCATCGCGGCGCTCGTCGGACTCATAATCAGCGCGCTTTTCATGCTCAGGGTCGTCCAGAGGACCTTCTACGGCGACAAAAACCCGAAGTGGGAGCACATACCCGATGTTCCAGGCTTTCTTGCCGTACCGCGAGTCGTACTGGTGAGCATAATACTGTTCTTCGGGATGTTCCCGAAGATTATGCTCGATGTTATTCAGAGCACGGTTATTCCGTTTGTGAATCGGTTCTAGAGGCGAGGTAAACGGAACGTGATGACGGATTTTATGCTTTTTCTTCCCGAGTTGTTTTTCATTCTTGGCGCGCTCCTGTTTTTCATCCTCTCGTTGAGAAAGACTGCGGACCCGGCCGGGTGTCACAAGTGGGCGCTCGTCGTGGCCGCAATGGGGCTGCTGGTTACGGTCGCCTCATCGCGCCAGGAGGGGATGCTGTTTTTCGACTGCTACCGGGTGGACCTGTTCAGCCAGGTTTTCAAAGTTCTGCTCGCCCTGGGCACGATCTGGGTCATTTTCTCATCCAGCGAGCTTAAGGGAATCGATGTTCGACAGCACGCCGAGTATTACTTTCTTATGTTCGTGTGCACCCTGGCCATGATGATGCTGGTAAGCTCGGTGGAGCTGCTGACGATTTACGTATCGATAGAGCTTTCCTCCTACTCTCTCTACCTGCTTGTTCCAATGCGGTCAAATGCCGACCAGTACGTCGAAACCGGCATCAAGTATTTCATGATCGGCGTGACTGCCTCGGCCCTGATGCTTTTCGGCATCAGCCTGCTTTTCGGCATGGCGCATACGACCTACGTGCCGCAACTGCTCAAGGTGCTGCCGGGCCTTATCACTCAGCCAGCGGCCGTAATCGGACTGATGCTGGCCCTGTCCGGGTTCTTTTTCAAGCTGGCCCTTTTTCCCTTCCATATCTGGGCGCCCGACGTTTACCAGGGGTCTGCAAACCAGGTCACCACTTACATTGCAACGGCATCCAAAATGGCCGCCGCGGCGATGATAATCCGGTTCTCCGGGCTTTCGGCAGGGGCGAGCCCCGCAATGATAAAGCTTCTGATCGTGCTTTCGATCTTTTCGATGACTTTTGGAAACCTGGTCGCACTCATTCAGAAGGACATAAAGCGGCTTTTGGCGTACTCCAGTATCGCTCACGCCGGATATATCCTGATAGGGATACTCTCGCTTTCCGGGCGCGGCTACGCAAGCGCGATATACTACGCGGCCGCCTACCTGGTAATGAACTACTCGGTGTTCATGGTCATCATGAAGCTCGCCGATGATGGACACAACCTGCAGATAAAAGAACTGGCGGGCCTGCACAAACGATCCCCGCTTCTGGCCATGACGCTCATGCTAGGTCTTTTCGGGCTTGCCGGAATCCCTCCGACAGCAGGCTTTACGGGCAAATTCCTGGTGTTCGCCGCAGCCCTCGAGAAGGGCTACCTCTTCCTGGTCATTATCGGCATGATAAACGCCACCATATCACTCTACTACTACCTGATCGTCATAAAGGCGGCCTATCTGCTGAAACCCGTAAACGAATATCCCGCGCTGCGGGTTGACTCCTGGACGCGCTATTTGAGCATCGCCCTGATAATCATGACGATATATCTTGGCATCTTTCCCGATCAGTTCCTGTCTCTGACGGAAGCTGCGGCAAAGACCCTGTTCTGACGGACCGCAACAAAAGGCCGGCTTTACGGACAGCATTTACAGGAAAACAAAGAAACTTCGAACTATCCAGCGCATTTCCATCCTGTTTATCCTGTTGATCCTGTCCATGGCTTCTCCGGCCTTAGCGCAGAAATGGTCTTTCGCCGTTTTTGCCGACAATCGCAGCTTCGAAATCGGCTACAGAAACGTCCTCGAAAATATCAATTCCGGCGGACCGGCCGATCCAGCGTTTTCAAAACCGGATTTTGTCGTTGCCGCAGGCGATATCGACCCCGTTAAGATGACCCTTCAGATTTTCCGGGAAACAATGGGGCCGCGAATGCCCTTCATCCCTGTGCGCGGCAATCACGAATCTCCGGAAGACGTTCGGTTCATACTCAAAGATATACTGCCCTCCGAAAAGCCGCCCGTGACGGTTTACGACCAGCAAAGCGTGACGTTCTACTACGACTGGAAAAATATCAGGCTGATCGTCATAGACCAGTATCCGGCCTACGCAAAAGGCCTGAACGGCCGCGCATTTCTTAACTGGGTGGAAAGCGCCATCCTTTCCGCAAAGGATGCGGACCACGTATTTGTCACGTTCCACGAACCGCACCTTCATTCTCATTTTTACTCGGACCCGTTCTGGGACATACTCCTCAAGCACTCCGGCAAGGTAAGGGCCGTGTTCTGGGCACACAGCCACTCCTATGGCAGGAGCTATGTTCCCGGTTCGCATGGTGGAATCGATGCGATCGATGTGGGGGCCGCCGGCAATCCCGGCCACTCCGACGGTATGAATACCTTTGTCCAGATCGGCGTTGACGGCAAAAAGGCGGCCTTCCGGGCGGTACAGGCGCCGAATAGGACGAAGGATTTCAAAGTTACCGACATCTGGAAGGCCAGGATCTCGCAAAACTAAAGAAACGGGTAAACTTCTTCTCAGTCCTCAGTCCCCGGCTCAGAGACGCTACCGGGGCAGGCTCTCAGTCCTCTTATTGACAAGCCCCGGTCAGTTATGTAAGGTTTTTTTGCAAACGGCATCAGACGATGGCGTCTCCCTGCCTGCCCTGACCTTCTATCGGAGAGGTGCTGCATGAGCCACATGTTCAGGTCCTTTTTTCCCCGCATTATCTTACTTGCAATCATTGCTCTTCCGGTTAACCTGTGCTGTGCCGCTGAAACTTCCTCAGGTTCCGGAGTGAGCCGGGCAGACCTGCCCGTCAGCATGGTCATGCTGTTCAGCAGTGGAGTTGGATACTTCGAACATAGTGGAACGGTTCAAGGGAACAGCTCAGCCGAGCTTCGCTTCAAATCCAGCCAGATAAATGACATTTTAAAGTCGTTGGTCCTGGAGGATCTCAATGGAGGAAGAATCGGCGCCATAGCCTATCCATCGCAGGAGCCAATCGAAAAAGCCCTCCGAAATTTCCAGGTGGATATCACTTCAAATCCTTCGCTGCCCGAGCTGCTCAACCAGCTCAGGGGAGCCCCGGTTCTGGTTGCGGTTCACGCAGAACAGATAGAGGGCACTATCCTGGGCCTGGAGAAGCGCCGGAGAACTCTGCCGGGACAGGACCATCAAGTAATCGATGACTGGGTGTTCAACATAATGTCCGGTGCGGCAGTGCGCTCGGTGCGGCTCGATGAGGCGCAAAAGGTAGAAATACGTGACCCGGAGCTTCAGATGGAGTTGCAGAAGGCGCTTTCTTCTTTGGCGGAGGCTAGAAATCAGGACAAAAAGCAAATTCTCATCAATTTTCAGGGCGACGGGAACAGGAAAGTGCGGTTGCGCTACGTGATCGAGACTCCCATCTGGAAGACGAGCTACCGGCTGATTCTGCCGCAGAACAAGGGAGACGTATCCAAGTTCCAGGGCTGGGCTCTTGTCGAGAATCAGACTGATGCCGACTGGAACGATGTGCAGCTTTCACTGGTGAGCGGACGCCCC
>JBEKXG010000074.1:0-12090 GCA_049512295.1 Syntrophobacteraceae bacterium | reverse complement strand
AAGACCAGAGCGCTGAGAAATGACTGGCAAAACCTCTACACTTCACCCGCGGTGCAAACCATGTGAGTTCTCCTGGAGTCACGCCAATACCAAGTCGCTTCCAAACTCCACGCTCCGCGAGGTGGGGGAATGATTCCCCTCAATTTCAAAACTCCGCCAGGCGGAGGGGGCGTGGGGGGCACATGTCCCCGCATCCCCCATAGCTCGCAGAGCGCCGAAATTTGGATGTTCGAACGCAACTATCGCGGTGGGCGTTCGCGGGGCGACTTGAACTCGCCACAGGAATACTGTGAATAGTCCTTCGCGATTGCAAGAGTATTGCAGATTCTACCACATGGTGCTATGAAATCGGCCAGGAGATAAACGCAGAATTCAGGCGCACTACCCCCGGAATTTATGTCAGTAAAACCGTACTACCGGTTTACCATTCGAACTTGCAGGAATTGGACAATTCGCCGGACGAGGCATTTCGGCCTGGTCTTTTGGAGAATGTAGAAGGAGATCCTGGTGGCTCATATACCTTTCCCGACTTACGAACAACTGAGGGGAAAAGTTCAGAAACTCGAAAAAGAAGCTCTTCGGCGCAAGCAGACTGACGAGGTGCTGCGAAAGAGCGAAGAGCGCTACCGGATGATTTTTAATTACTCTCCGCTGGGAATCGTCCATTTCGACAGCAACGGAATAATCGTAGACTGCAATCAATGTTTTCTCGAAATCATTGGCGCTCCCAAGGAAAAACTCATCGGATTCAACATGACCGAGTCCTTGAGGGATGAAGGGATGCGGTCGGCGGTTATTGCCGGCCTTTCGGGAAAGCCCAACTATTTCGAAGGGGATTATCTGTCCGTAACAGTGAATAAGACCACACCGGTCAGGGCCATGTACAGCAGGATAACCTCCGAGGATGGGAGATTTTTGGGCGCGGTGGGTCTTCTCGAGGATATTACGGAACGAAAGCAGTCCGGGGAGGCGCTGCGGGAGACACAGGGATTTCTGAGCAAAATAGTGAACTCGATCAGCGACCCAATATTCGTCAAGGACAGACAACACCGTTTTGTATTAGTCAACGACGCCCTGTGCGCTCTTGCCGGCCGGAAGCGTGAGGATATCCTTGGCAGAACCGATTATGATTTGTTTCCCAAAGAGCAGGTCACTGTCTTCTTGGAAAAGGATGAAATCGTTTTTGGAACGGGGGAGGGGAATGAAAATGAGGAAGAGATAACCGATGCTCTTGGGCGCACACTTACTATAGTCACAAAGAAAAGCCTCTACACAGATAAGGCCGGAGATAAATTTATAGTAGGCGTAATAAGGGACATTACCGAGCGTAAAGAGGCTGAATTGACCCTACAGGCCGCTTACTGCGAACTGCAGGACATTATCGAATTCCTTCCTGACGCCACCTTTGTAATCGACCGGGACAAAAAAGTACTGTACTGGAACCGCGCCATGGAAGAGATGACCGGGATCAAGAAACTGGATATTCTAGGGAAAGGTGACCACGCATACGCCGTTCCTTTTTATGGCGAAAAGAGACCGATGTTCATCGATCTCGTGATGAGTGAAAAACTCGATATCGAGAAGAGATACGACTTTTTTAGAAGAATAGGGAGCACCGTCTTTGGAGAGACCTTCGTTCCGGGGGCTTACCAGGGTATAGGCGCATATTTGTGGTCAACAGCAGCCCCGCGTTTATCCAAAGGCGGAAATATAATCGGTTATATCCAGTCCATCCGCGATATCTCGGATCGCAAACAAGCAACGGAGGCGCTCAGGCAGAGCGAGGAAAAATACCGCCAGCTTTTCGAAACTGTGGCGGACGTCATTGTCGTCTTCGATGGGGAGACCCGCCGGTTCGTCGACGTCAATGAGAAAGCCTGTTGCCTTTACGGCTATTCACGAGAAGAATTTCTCGAACTAACACATACCGACATTACCGCTGAACCCGACAGTTCGAATGCCTCCATAGAAGAGACGCTTGCCGGAACGCGCACCCAAGTTCCGCTGCGTTATCATAAGAAAAAAGACGGTACGCTTTTTCCGGTCGAAATATCTTCCAGCACCTTCGTTTTGGCCGGCCGCAGTGTCTTATGCGGAGTGCTCAGGGACATTACCGAGCGCCGTCAGGCCGAGGAGGCCATAACGCAGCAGCTCAACTTTCAACAGACGCTGATCGACACGATTCCAAGCCCGATTTTCTATAAAGATACCGAGGGCAGGTATCTGGGCTGCAACTCCTCCTTCGAATCATATACAGGCCTGTGCAAGACCTCTATCATCGGAAAAACCGTCTATGATATTGCCCCCGAGGATTTGGCGGACATGTACCGTCGAGCCGATCTCGCCCTGTTCGAAGAGCCTGGAGCCCAGCAATATGAGACGTGCGTCCAGTATGCGGACGGTGCTCGCCACGACGTCTTCTTCACTAAAGGTACTTTCACGGATCTGGAAGGCAAGGTCGGAGGCCTTGTCGGGGTAATGCTCGACATAACCGAACGTAAGCGGGCTGAACGGGAACTGAGCAGATACCGCGATCACCTCGAGGATTTGGTCAGGGAGCGCACCGTGGAACTGGCCATAACAAACGAGCGGCTTACACGTGAGATAGAAGAGCGCAAGCGGGCGGAACAGGCATTAAAAGATGCCTCCGAAAAGCTGAAGTTTTTTGCCTACTCTGTCGCTCACGATCTAAAGAGTCCGGCTATCGGCGTTTATGGACTGACAAAAAGACTGAGCAAACATGCCAGTGATGTTCTCGATGAAAAGGGCAGGACCTATTGTGATCAGATCCTGAAGTTATCGGAGCATATTGCAGCCCTCGTTGAGAAGATCAATATCTACATAGCGACGAAGGAGGCTGCTCCGTCGATTGAATCGACAAACATTACAGAGATTCTCCGGATGATCGGAGACGAATTCTGCGCGCAACTCAGCCTTCGCCGTATTGATTGGCTTGCGCCTGAGTCTGAAGTGGAGATCAGGGCGGACAGGCTTTCGATTCTTAGAATTTTCAGGAATTTAATCGATAACGCGCTGAAATACGGCGGAGAGAGCCTTACCAGGATTTCGATCGGATACGAAGACTCGGAAAGTCTCCACATTTTTTCCGTAAGCGACAATGGCAAGGGACTTAAAGAGGGCGATTCCGAAAAGATTTTTGGGCTGTTTCAACGAAATGAAACATCCAGGGGTGTCGAAGGCGCAGGCATTGGCCTTACCATAGTAAAAGAAATAGCGGAACAACATGGCGGCAGAGTGTGGGTGGAGCCGAGAGGCAAAAAGGGAACCACTTTCTACGTATCCATTTCAAAGAGTCTATGACATTGCAAGAGTAGAGCAGGAAGCAGGCCTCGCAAGAGCTTTATCGGGCGAGACCGGGCCAGGCCCGACCAGGTATCACCGGATCAATAGATCAGAGGCGGCGAAATTTCCGGTACCGAGGACCACTCTTGCCTCATGGAATGGCAGTTCCCGAATCACAAATCTAAATGTGTTTCTTTAAACAAAGTGGGATTCAGCAGAGATTCTGCACCCATTCTGTCCAGCTAATTATCAACTGCTATATGCCCGCAAACTGTTTCACTGTGCGGCCATGTTTTTGCTCGCCGGATGCTGAAGCAGGTCCAAGGCCTTCAGTAACTGAGTATCCTGACTAGCCTGCAACTGAGCCGAGTTCATATCCTTCTCCGTATTCGGGTAAAGCGGAATGGCTGAAACCGGCAAGCTAACTTCCACGTCCGGTATAATGCCTTTGTGCCAGATTACGTTTCCAGCGGGAGTAATCCATTCCGCTATAGCAAGAAGCATAGCAGAGCCATCTGAGAGGTCGAATCTCTGTAGCACCGTACCGGTACCGATAGTCTTTTCCCCCACCAGTGCGGCTCGATGTGCGTCCTTCAGTGCTCCAGCTACAATTTCCGAACCGCTGGCAGAACCGCCGTTGATCAGCACAACCAAAGGAATTGCGGGCGCCAGACCTCCGGACTGAACGGGAATCTGTTTCACATCACCGTTGCTATTCTTTTCAAGAACTACAGTACCGCCGCTCAGAAACTGACTGGCTGTGCCAATAGCTTCATCTAACACGCCTCCAGGATTATCGCGCAGATCCAGGATAATCCCTGTTAAACTCTGATTCTGCACCTCTCGTAAAGCCTTGCGGACTTCTTCCGTAACCCCTTGACTGAATCCGGCGATTCGCAGATGTGCCGCTTTAGAACCGGACAGGCGCTGCCACCTGACATTTTGAACAGTAATTTTAGCCCTCACGATCGAGATTTCCCTGGCTTGCCCTGTCTTTGGATTCAAAATGGTCAAAGCGACCGAAGTGCCCGGCTTTCCAGCAATCCGAGTTACAGCCTGCTCCACTGGAAGCCCGGCAATATCCTCGCCGTTCACTCTCAAAATGATGTCACCGGATTGGAGACCTGCCCGTTGAGCCGGAGAACCATCTATCGGCGCAAAGATTACCATGCGGCCTTCCTTGATCGTGATTTGTGCCCCAATACCGCTGAAGTTGCCCTGTAAGAAATGAGACTCGATACTCACCATCTCAGGGTTCAAAA
Source organism: Syntrophobacteraceae bacterium (assembly GCA_049512295.1). Classification (GTDB taxonomy): domain Bacteria; phylum Desulfobacterota; class Syntrophobacteria; order Syntrophobacterales; family Syntrophobacteraceae; genus SbD1. Next base: position 7,525 of record JBEKXG010000074.1, on the reverse strand, counting down.
AGGTGCTGTGTCCCGTATCCCCCAAAGCGTCAACCATGCCGGCAATAGCTCCATAAGTGAGTTTTTGAGGCTGTACCGCCTGGCGATCGACATACCTCTTTGAAATGACGTTCCACGCTTGGGAAATGAGTTTGAAATCGGGTTCAGCCGCATTTTGCACACCTCTCAAGGGAACAAAGTCTGCCAAGACCAGCCGATCCAGCATGACTCCTCCAATTATTGTGCCACCCATGGTAACCGTAATTGAGAGGATCAACCCGATAAGTTTTGCGCCAGTGCCAATTGGTCTCATTCATCACCCCATGGTTTTTTGAGCTGCAAAGCCATCTCGCTCCCTTGTTTCACGAAAATCAGCCATAAATTCATTGAAGCGTTCCCATATTTTTGTCGCGCTAGGAGCCTTCTTTAAGCCCAGCTCAGTAAACCAGTTGCGAACATGAAATACGAGAGTCTCCGGATCGTTATTGTGGCTCTTGACGTCGGAATTTGACAAATCAGACAACGCTTTTTGGTATCGGTACTTGTCTTTTTCTAAAATCAGACATGTTTTTGACCGCAAAATACCTTCATTGGCAAGTCTACAGCCGATATCGATTCCCGGTTCAAGAGGCATATTCAGTCTGTAATACTCGCCCCTCTTACTCGATTGGATTCGAGAGATATCATGAATACTGTACCTGGAACACTTGATGAGGTCACAGATCTTATTGATTCTTGCCTCTCCTGAGTCAAACCTCTCAGACGCTATCCCAGGATTGTAATCCAGGAAGAGAACCGTAAACAAGAGCGGCCTTAGCAGTGGTATATACTCTGAATCGAATGGGCAGTTTATGAAAACGTTCCTTGAAAAATCTTCACCCGAAGCGCTCATGCGTTCTTCTCAGGCCTTTCCCATTTCTGAATTGAACCATCCTTTTTATGGACTATGACGTCATGGCCTTTTGAAAGCTTTCTGGCCCCTTCTACTGCAGCCTCTTTCTTATCGAAAAGCTTGCTCGCCTTCGTGTTACCCTCTTTCTTAACGGCCCAGCCCTCCTTCCGTGAAATTACATGAACTCTCTGGGCTTTCGGGTTGCTGGAAGCTGATCGTTTTGCCATTTTGAGCCTCTCTCTCGTTGTACTTGACCGAGGACCTTGTCGTAGAAATTATGATGTATTTTCTACAGAAATTCAAAAAAACGCAAACAGAAATTATCTTTGCTCCGGCCTCGTGGGAGCCGTTGGCATTCGTCAACCTGTCTCCAACTTCAAGGCCCGAAGGGCGATGGCAACGGGTCTTGGAGGGAGACCTTCGGGGAGAAGTTCATAACTGAAAGGCATCCGGATGGCTTCGGGGGATCTGATGTTTACCTGTCCTGCATGGCAGGTGATGTTGCCGAAATGTCGATAATTTTCCTGCCCTGATTTTACCAGGTCGAAATACCGGTGAGTTAGCGGGATTGGCCCGACACAGTTTGACCAGATCTGCTCCACATGATCGCATAGCACACAACTTGATGCATTATTACGGTTTACACCAGTTGGTCAGAAACATTGCTCCCTCGAGCCTCGTGTCAATTTGACATAACCGGGCGGGCGTCAGGAGCATCATGTCAAAACAACGGGAAAGGAGAGCTGCCATGAAGAGGCGCAACTCCCTGATCCTCGTGAGTTTGGCTTTGGAAAGACGAAGTGGTTTTGCATGCCTTGAGATACGGTTTTCAAAGAGCCCAAAACGGCCCGCGCAACCGCTCGATTCCATTGCGAGGACGAAGTCTTTTCCTGTAAAATCCCGGCTAAAGCCGATAAAAGGACTGCGGCTGAAAGTTGAGCGGTCATGCCAACTGGTTCAGGCCGCTTACTACAATCCCATCATTTCCATCCGTCATGACCTGCGCAGAAGAGTATCCGGAAAACTCAAGTTGTTGAGTCCAGGATCTTTATGGTATTATTAATATAGCGTGCGGTCTTGCTCCCCACGATGTTCTTGTATTTCCATTTCGCGCACGGTTTGACTTGGCCGGCGTCCAAGAGGTGTTTAACCGTTGCTCGCGGTAAAACAGCCCAAAAACCCCTGACAAGGAGGGGCGTAATGTACCAGCTTCTGGATTTACACACCTGCAAGCACCGCGTCGATGTCACCTCCAAAGTGCCCATAGCCTTAGTCGACTGTGAAAACGTCATGATCGCTGCGGTCAGCAGAAGTGGCCAACTGATTTATCACAACCGGGCTTTTATGAAAGCCTATCAGGTTCAAACTGCAAAATCCGGGGGGCTGAATCTCCAGGATGCGCTCCCGGAGCTTTGGCATCGGCTCTCAGAGGTCCGCATAGAGGAACGGAATGACCCTGTCAAGGTGATTGACCTTTATTCGGGACCGTCGAGCAATGCCATCGGTCATCTGTTGGTTTCATTTCAGAAAAGATGCCGGGACCAAGGGCCTGTTGACTTTCAAACAGTGCTTTCTGAGAATGAACACCCGCTTTTCATGAATTCCTACATCGGTTTTTATGTCGCCGATCCTCAGGCTTTCACCGTCAAAGTCAATCCTGCCTACGAAAAGATCAGCTTCCTGCCGGAAAGTGATCTGGTGGGCAGAAATCTTCTAGAGCTGCAAGAGAAGGGTTATTTTTCGCGGAGCGTCACCCTGCGCGTCCTTGAAAAGTTGAAAGGAGGCAGCACTGAAAGCGTTACTTTGTTCCAGAAGATCATTACCGGACAGGACGCGGTCGTCACGGGCAAGCCAATCTTCTCGGAGGAAGGAGAGTTGCGCTATGTGCTGACTTTTGTGCGAAACATCCTGCCCCTGGATAAAATTGCGCGCAAGCTCAAGGAATCTGAAGACAGGCGCCGGTCTTTCCCGCTTATGCCAAGACCGGGCAAGCCTGATGCGGGCCGGCCGACTGTTGACTATAACCGTGTTGATGACGCCGCGCCTGTATTTCCTGAACTTCTCATCATAGCAAGAGACCCTCTCTCGCTCGTAACGATGAGACAAGCGATCTACGCCGCCAGGTACGACTCACCTGTCCTCCTCTGTGGGGAAACCGGCGTCGGGAAAGATATTCTGGCGCAGTACATCCATAAGGTGGGTTCCCGAAACAGAGATTTACCCTTTGTGGCGATCAACACCTCGGCCATTCCCCAGGATCTGCTCGAATCCGAGCTGTTCGGATATGAAGAGGGCGCTTTTTCCGGGGCAAGAAAGGGAGGCAAACCAGGGCTTTTCGAGGAGGCCCAGGGTGGCACACTCTTTCTTAATGAAATTAGTGAGATGTCTCTCAACCTCCAGGCGAAGCTCCTTTCCGCCCTTGACGAAGGGGCGGTCCGGCGCCTTGGCGGCAGCAAAACGAAAAAGGTTAAAGTCCGAATCATTTGTGCGACGAACAGGGACCTTCATCGATGCCTCGACGAGGGTTCTTTCCGAAGTGACCTTTATTACCGGATCAAGGTTCTAGCTATCGATATCCCCCCACTCAGAGAAAGACCCCGAGATATCCTTCCTTTGGTTCGTCATTTCATGACGCAACTCACTCGTGAACACAGTATCACCCGGTACCTGTCCGCCGATGTGCAGGATATCCTGCTCGCTTATTCCTGGCCCGGAAATATAAGAGAACTGAGGAATGTCATGGAAAGAATGGTGGTCTTTTCCACCACCGAACAGATCTCCGTGGGTGACCTGCCATCCGAAATCCTCGACGGCGCCGCGGTGAACCCCGAGGGCGAGGGCTTTGACATGGAGACCGGGACGACCCTTAAAGAAGCGGTAAGGCGGTTTGAACGGCGCATCATCGAGCAGGCCTTGAAGCGGTATGGCCGAGTTTCCGCGGCCGCTTCCGCGCTGGCTGTCGACCCTACCACCCTGATCAGGAAATTGAAGAAGTCCGGTTAGTTGCTGCGTTAATGCAGCCAGACTATGCAAAATTGCAGCATCAATCAGGCTGTTGGCCCACCCTTCGCTTCATTCCAGTGATCCCAAAGGCGCAATCTCCGCCACCACTGTCCAGATCATTGCTTCAATCACCGGTGATCGCGAGATGGCATCAGGTTTGCTATTCGATATAGCTGTTAGTTTCGATCGAAACGGACCGTGGTGCTCCAAAATGTGAGTGTTTCCCTAAAGTTTCCAAATCGTCTAACTACCAATACCGTCGTCGGTGATGAAAAGAAGGAGGTGTTCGATGAAGCTGTATTTTTTTGAGGCCGGCATTTTGAAAAGCCAAAAGCAGTACTTTACGCTCGGACTCGGTGTGGGGCAACCCTTTGATGTCCCGGTGCCTTTTTTGTTGATCGATCATCCCAAGGGCAAAGTGCTCTTCGACACGGGCAATGCGTTTGAAACCATCCACAACAAAGAGGAACACTGGGGCGGCGTACTGGCCGCCTACGACCCGATTATGAGTGAGGAGCAGTGGTGCGTGAATGCCATTAAGAAGGTTGGCGTGGGAGTCGAAGACATAAAATATGTGATCCTCTCCCACCTCCACCTGGATCACGCCGGATGTGTCGGGCACTTTCCCAACGCTAAATATCTCGTACAGCGGGATGAACTTCACTTTGCCTATGCCCCCGATTATTACATGAAAGCCGCCTATATCCGCAAAGACTTTGACAAAGATGTGCCGTGGGTCATCATGGAGGGATGGCGCGACGACAAACTGGATCTGTTCAACGACGGCTCAATCATCATATATTTCACGCCGGGGCACACTCCAGGCCACCAATCCATTTTAGTAAACCTGCCCAATACCGGGCCCATGTTCTTTGCGGCTGATTCCTGCTACACCCAGGAGAACATAGATCAGAATGTGTTGCCGGGCCTGATGTGGAATGCCGGCGAAACAGTGCGCTCCGTGCAGAGGATGAAAAACCTGCGTGACTTGTATGGCGCGACCATTGTCACCGGCCACGATCCCGAAGGGTGGAAGGAGTTCAAGCAGGCTCCCGGCTATTACGACTAAACATCTGAAACTCGTGAACAGGCGCCGGTTCTTTCCCTTCCAGGGTGAAGGAAAGAACCGCACCATTTTCTTTTCTATACTGAATTGAGCGATTCTTTCACGTGGAACCCCGCTTGTCATTCATGCGAAAGCAGGAATGCAGGTGAGCCAAAAAAACAAACTGGATGTTGACCCGGATCAAGCCCGGGGCAAGCTTCGTCGGCATGACGATGCCTTGCAGTTCAAATCCCTCAATTCGGTGTGCTTTGGCTCATGTGGGCAGCTTTGTTTTGGCTCTTCCGGCTCTGCTGGGGCCTCGGCAAGACTGCCCTTGCTCCATTCACGGGGTACTACACGATTTTCACCGCCTTGTTTACTTCGCTCTATCCGGCCATCGCGTTTTTCAACATGGGGCGTATCGGTTGGTGACCCGCGCAACGTCACGTGACGAGCGGTTGTGTTGCGTGCGGGGATGCCGGCGAGGGACGGCCTCCGGAGCAGGATCGTTAGCATGAAATCCCGTCGCGCAGCTTAAAGGTTCCATTGACCATGTGCAGGTCTCATCCTCTTCTGCACCTACCGATCGACGCAACCCGGTCGTAATCTCAGCTTCCGGATATTCCGCCCAGGGTGATCCGCGAGTATCCGTCCGACGCCGCTCCGGCCACAAGGTTACCGCGTACCCGTCAGTGCCGGGGGACTCGACCTCTTTCGCCTTGAAGTATCGTAGCTCCGGCGCCCGGGATGTTCAGCGGTCTTCCTTTCCCGGGCGCCGCGAGGATGCCTGTCGTCATCAGGCCGTCTTTGACAGGACTCCGGCAAGAGAAACGCAGGCCGTAAAGAGCAGCGCTCTGGTGCTCGCAAACCCGCATAAAAATGCCCGGGCCGTCCATGTCGCGATGGACGCTGTCCATACAGCCAGCCCGGCATCGGCAATCCTGCATAGGACAGCAAGAGGGGAAATGTCACTGACTTAACGTAGTAGTGTTGACTAATGCGCAGTATAATTTCCAGCGTGCTCACGCATAATCCAGGTTGCCTTCAATGCGAACTCGCCACAGAGAGCTTCTTGTGGTCTTCGCGCAACTGGTCCCTGAAATCCGGATGCGCGATCTCGATCAGGGCTTCGGACCTCTGCCTGGAAGTTTTGCCCTTCAGCTTGATGATTCCATATTCGGTTGCCACGTAATCGACATCGTACCGGGAGGTGGTGACCGCCGAGCCGGGCTGCAAGCAGGCGACTATTCGCGATTGAGTCCCCTTGGCCGCTGTAGACGACAAGGCAATGATGGCCCTGCCCCCATTTGAGCGGGCCGCGCCTCGCACAAAGTCCACCTGGCCGCCGACTCCACTGTACTGCAGCGGACCCAGGGTAGTCGCAGCCACCTGCCCCATTAAATCCACGGCCAGGGCCGAGTTGATCGAAACCACGTTGTCGTTTCGGGCAATTACGAATGGATCGTTCGTAAAATTCACCGGATAGGCTTCGATCATGGTGTTGTGGTCGAGCCACTCGTAAAAAGTGGAAGTCCCCATGGCAAAGGTAATTACTATCTTGCCGGGCAGAAAAGACTTCCTGCGGCAGGTGATGACTCCCGAGTTTACAAGGTGCATAGCGCCATCCGAGATCATCTCGGAGTGGATGCCAAGATCATTTTTTTCGCCGAGGTAGCTTAAGACCGCATCCGGAAGGGCGCCTATGCCAAGCTGCAGGCAATCCCCGTCCTTTATAATACTTGCGACATGGCCGCCGATGGCTTTTTCGATTTCGCCCAGCTTAGGGGGGGCAAGTTCGATGAGAGGTTCCTTTGTAGGGACAAAGTAATCGATGTCCGTGGCGTGCAGGTAGCAGTCTCCCCCCACCCGCGGCATGTTCGGATTGACGTTGGCGATCACTTTTTTGGCGCTTAGAGCCGCCTGCCTGGTGTAATCCACGGAAATGCCAAGACAAAAGAACCCGAGTTTATCAGGGGTAGAAACAGTTATAAGCGCCACATCCACCGGCAGTATTTCATCCTTGAACAGACTAGGGATTTCGCTGAAAAAACGGGGCGTGTAATCGCCGCGCCCATCATTTACCGCCTTGCGGCTCGTAGCCCCCACAAATAGAGAGTTGTGCCGGAAAGACTTGGCATATTCCGGCAGGCAGTAGCGTGCGCTTCCCATGGAAACCATATGGACAATTTCGACCTGCTCAAGTTCATCTGCCCGGCCGACCATCGCCTCAACCAGAGATTTCGGTTCGCCGCAGGCGTGAGAGGTCACCACACGGTCACCGGATTTGATTACTTTTACGGCCTCTGAAGCAGTCGTTAAATGCTGATCGTAGTAATCATTCCACTTCATGAAAATGCCTCCTTTCAAAGTATTTCTTGATCTTTAAGGCAACAACCCTTGCCATTTCGTTTTCAGGCATCGATTCCATATCCACGGCCGGTCCGGTCACCAATATCCAGTCTTGCGCCGGAGATCTTGTTTCCGGCCCATCCGCGCAGGCCGCCGGGCATCCGCAGACAAGGACGCCCAATTCCCACTTTTCCGTACTGCGGCAGATCTCTAAACGCAAATCCCCTGCAAGCTCCTTTTCCAGTTCATCAACAAAC
>JBEKXG010000073.1:0-12191 GCA_049512295.1 Syntrophobacteraceae bacterium | reverse complement strand
CGCGTCCCAGACCCTCACCGACAGAACGGGGACGGAAAACGTGAACGGCGCCGCCCATGACTGCGATCGTCGCTTTGGCCTTGAATACGTAGAACTTATCCTCGCGAACGCTGAAACCAACTGCGCCGGCGACGCGGTCTCCGTCCATCAGAGGCTCGACGATAAAAACGCGCTCTAAAAGCTGGCCGTCGTCGCCCAGCGTAGCGAGTGCGTTCTTGGCTGCTTCGGCAACGAGCACCTTGTAGGACTCACCGTTGATCATGATCTGCCAGCGGCCCTCATGAACATACTTGCCATTCTCATCTTTCCAAATCGGCAAACCCCATTTGTCGAAAAGATGGACGGAGGAGTCGACGTGGCGGGCGATATCGTAGACCAGGTCTTCGCGGGAGACGCCCATGAGGTCCTGGCGCACGTATTTGACGTAGTCTTCCAGGGTGTTGTCGCCGGCAGCCCAGCCAATGTACTGGTTGATGGCCGAAAGACCCATTGCAACGGCGCCGGAACGATCCATGGCGGCCTTGTCAACCACGGTGACCTTCAGGCCGTTTTTCTTCGCCCAGTATGCGGCTTCGAACACAGCGCCGCAAGCCGACATACCACCACCGACTATGAGAAGATCGGTTTCGACCACTACGGTTTCAAAATTAGGCATATTGTTAACCTCCTTCAGTAAGCGATTATTTCTTCAGGGTGGGAATTGCAGCCGCGCCTGAAGAAGCCGGTTCTGTACACAGCACGTTAGACTTGATGTCGTCCGATCCGGTCTGGAAGCCGGCAAGCGGGTCAGCTTTGCCTTCCGGGGTGGTCCGGATGGGGAACTTGAAACGCTTTAGCGTGCCGTTACGGAATTTGACCGTCCACATGATGTCTTCGGAGCCGCGCAGGGGGACAACCGAGGCTCCCATCGGGACGAAATCAGCATAGGAGCGTACATCCATCGCTTGCTGAGGGCAGATCTTTATACAGTTGTAACATTCCCAACACATCTCCGGCGCCCGGTTCCAAGCCTTCATCGTTTCTTTGTTGAGAACCATCAGATCGTTGGGGCAAATGTACATGCATGCAGTTTTATCCTGCCCTTTGCAGCCATCGCACTTTTCAAGGATCACAAAACTTGGCATAATTTACCTCCTAAAGGTTAGTCGAAAGAACGCCATGCCAACAAAACCCCTATATCGCTACGAATTCCAACACCTCCTTCCTCACATTGTCTGCCCGTGGGGGGGTAGGGGCAAACACACTTTTTTATTCTTGCTGTTTGCACAATCGGATAATGATCTTGCTCGGCGATTTGCATTTCCAGGTTTCTAAATGAGGGACATTTCTGACCTCATGCGGCTAATATCGATTTTTCCAGACGATATGACCCGGCTTGACAGCTTTGTTTGTTCACGTTGCGCCGGGCAATGCCACGTCTGGCATCTATTTTTCCCCTCCGGTTAAGTTTTCGGTTTAAAGGACCTCCTGGCAGGCAGGGGGTTGTGCAAAATTGCTACCGCGCGGTACATATACAAAGATGCACACACCTGTCAAGATAATTTTGCGCAGTATTTTGCCGACGGCAGGTGTAAGATATTGCTTGCACCGGTAAGGACGCGAGAGAAGGGCGTGAGGCGCAGGTTGCCAAGGTTTCGATTACCTTTTCGCCAGCTCCTTTCCTTATTAACAATTTTTCGTTTCAGTTGCAAGTGCCCTGCGATCTCATTTTTTGCATTTCGGACTAAAGTGGAATTTACAATCGCCTCCGTTTTTGAAAAAATGCAGGGCGAGTTCAGTGCCGGATTTGGAACAGGAGGGAAGGCAGATCGAAAAAATGCCCCCGACAAGCCCCGATATCTCAGCCTGATAATGACTAGATGAGGATTACCTTTTGTTATGAGAGATTTCTGGAATTCGGCAACAGGCCGCAGGATTATCGTCCTTGTGGTCCTTTCTATTCTGCTGACAGGCTTTGGTACTGCCGGATACATGCTCGTCCAGAACTACACATTTATCGAAGCTCTCTATATGACGATCATAACCCTTTCGACCGTGGGGTTTACCGAGGTCCGCCCGCTGGACAACAGCGGTCGTGTTTTCACTGTCATTCTAATCCTGATGGGCGTCAGCTTCGTTGCCTTTTCGCTGGCCTACTTCAGCCAGATTTTGCTCGACGGAAACCTTCTGGAAACATACCGGAGGCGCAAATTGAGAAAAAAGCTCGATCAAATGGAAAACCATTACATAGTGTGCGGCTACGGGGAGATGGGGCAGATAATAGTCGAGGAACTGCGCAAACATAAGATCCATGTCGTAGTTATCGAGCGTGATGAATCGGTGCTTGCACGCCTGAGGGAAAAGAATTTTCTGCATCTTGCGGCAGACGCCACAGATGAGGACAATCTCATTTCCGCGGGGATTCGCCGTGCCAAAGGTTTGGTATCGGTAGTCAACAAGGATTCGGAAAACGTTTTCATCGTCCTGACCGCGCGCGATATAAATAAAGAACTGCTCATATTCGCACGCGCCGGGTCTCCCGGCACAGACAAGAGGCTTCTGAAGGCCGGAGCCAACCGGGTTGTTTCGCCTTACGCTATCGGGGCGCACCAGATAGCGCACAATATATTGAGACCCACCGTTACCGATTTCCTCGAGCTTGCCCTGTCCGAGAGGGGAATGGAACTCGGTATGGAGGAAATCCTCATTCCTGAAGATTCAAAGCTGGTCGGCATGGATCTTGTGGCCTCCGGCGTTCGAAGTAATTACGATCTAATCGTCATGGCCATAAAGCGGGCTGAAGGAACGATGATATTCAATCCGCCTTCGCAGGAGATATTCCGCGCAGGAGACATCCTGGTGGCAATCGGCACGGTTGAAAATCTGTCGCGTTTCGGGCAGGACCTGTGTGGCTGTGATTACCCGACCATGCGTCCGTGGATATCTTAAGGCCGCTAATTCATTTGACGAAACCGGGTCTACACCAATATACTCAGGGGCAAGGATTCTCACAACCCTTCTGCATGAAATGAAAAAACGCGGCGCCAATAAAGGCTTAGCTACCTTGTGTATAGGCGGAGGGCAGGGGACCGCCCTCACGGTTCAAAGACCCTGAAAGGCACTTGAGCTGCCGGGAGAGATGTGCATGAACTATGAGAATATTCTTTTTCAAATTCATGAAAGTGTTGGAGTCCTGACGTTTAACAGGCCTAAAGCCCTGAACGCTCTGAATCCTGCGACCCTGGACGAGGTCGCCGATGTAATAGAGAGAGCGGCTCGGGAGGACTCAATTCGCGTACTGGTACTCACAGGAGCCGGAGACAGAGCGTTCGTGGCAGGTGCCGATATCAACGAGTTCACCAGTTTGAATCCTTTGAGCGCTCGGCTTTTTGCAGAAAAGGGCCAGGGCATTTTCTTCGGTATCGAGCAGCTCCCCAAGCCCGTTATTGCCTGTGTGAACGGTTTTGCTCTCGGGGGTGGGTGCGAGATTGCAATGGCCTGCGATTTCATCTATGCTTCCGACAAGGCGAGATTCGGCCAACCGGAAGTAAATCTTGGGCTAATTCCCGGGTTTGGGGGAACGCAGAGACTATCTCGCCTGGTGGGGTGCGCCAGAGCAAAAGAGCTCTGCATGACCGGTGAAATGCTCAACGCCCAGCAGGCCAAAGACCTTGGCCTGGTGGCAAAAGTTTTTCCGGCAAAGCAGCTTTTCGATGAAACCATGAAAGTTGCACGTACGCTTGCCTCCAAATCCGCCGGGGTACTGAGGTCCATAAAGAAGATTATCGATGCGGGCGCCGATCTGGACCTGAAAAACGGTTGTGCGCTTGAGGCTGAAGCCTTCGGAGTCTGTTTTGGAAGCGTGGATATGCGGGAAGGAGTTTCTGCTTTTTTGGAAAAACGCAAACCCGATTTCAAGGGCAGCCTTGCAAGCTAAACTGCATTGGACTCTTTTGGACGGGAGGTAAACGACATGAATTTCGAGTTGACCGACGAGCAAAAAATGATTCAGGAAATGGCCCGGAAGTTTGCCGAGCGGGAAATCAAGCCTGTTGCAGCCGAACTCGACCGGACACACTCCCATCCGGCCGAAATCTGCGCCAAGATGGGTGAACTGGGGCTGATGGGCGTAACGATTCCGGAAGAGTACGGCGGGGCCGGAATGGACTATGTCTCCTATGCTGTGGCGATGATCGAAATATCTAAAGCATGCGCCTCATGCGGTGTCATCATGAGCGTATGCAACAGCCTCTTCAATTTCCCGGTATATGCATACGGCACCGAGGAGCAGAAGCAGAAATACCTGCGGCCCGTCGCAAGCGGAGAGGTCCTTGGCTGCTACGGGCTGACCGAAGCGGGCGCAGGCTCCGATCCGGCAAAAATGTTGACCACGGCGGTCCCGGACGGCAATGAATGGTTGATAAACGGGACCAAGCGGTTCATCACGAATGGAAACGTTGCAAGATATTGTGTTCTGGCTTCGATTACGGACAGGTCCGCCGGGTACAAGGGCATAAGCTCCTTCATTATAGATTTCGAAAATACGCCGGGTTTTCGCGTGGGCAAAGTCGAGGATAAGCTTGGAATCAACGCCTCCGGCACGGCCGAACTGGTCTTCGAGGAAGCGCGCATCCCGAAGGAGAACCTGCTGGGCAAACCAGGCGAGGGTTTCAGGCAGATGCTTACCACCCTGGATGGGGGGCGTATCGGAATCGCCTCTCAGGCCCTTGGCATCGGCAGGGCTGTCCTGGAACACTCAATCGAATACAGCAAGACCCGCGAACAGTTTAACCAGCCGATTTCCAACTTTCAGGCCATCCAGTGGAAGCTCGCCGATATGGCCACCCAACTGGATGCGGCTGAACTGCTGATTCTGCGTGCCGCATGGCTCGAGGACAATAAGAAGCACTATGAAAAAGAATCGGCGATGGCCAAGCTCATGGCTTCGGACACCGCGATGTCGGCCGCTATCGAAGGGGTGCAGATTTTCGGAGGATACGGATATTGCAAAGACTACCCGATGGAAAGATTTATGCGAGACGCTAAAATCACGCAGATCTACGAAGGCACCAACGAAATCATGCGGCTCGTGATCGCGCGCAACCTCCTAAAGAGCAGGTAAACGAATATGATCGGAAAAACAATTGATGAAATCAGGCTGAACGAAACCGCCGAGTTTTCTAAAACCATCTCGGAATCAGATGTCTACCTTTACGCCGGTGTCACCGGAGATCTCAATCCCGCTCATATCAATGAAGAATATGCGCGGCAAACTTTTTTCAAAACAAGGATCGTGCACGGTATGCTGGCGGCGGGGCTCATTTCGACTGTCCTGGGAACGCGTCTGCCGGGTCCTGGTTCCGTATATGTCAGGCAGGAGCTTAATTTCCTGGCCCCAATCAGAATCGGAGACACGGTAACCGCGCGCGTTGAAGTCATCGAGATTCTGAGTGAGAAAAAACAACTCCGGTTAAGAACCACTTGTTCAAAGCAGGACGGCACTGTGGTCCTGGACGGCGAAGCCATAATCAGCGCCCCCCGCCCGAAAAAAGTCGAGGCCGCGAAATAGGACACGGCGCCGGACGGTTTAACAGACGCGAGGATGGCAGATACTCGGCCACCCGGGTTTGATGAGTTCTCTCTATGAAGTTCGGGCGGCAGGTTCTCCGCCGCCCGATCATTTTCGTTCGAACTACACCGTAACTGCAATTGGAGATGAAGGGATTCGAACCCTCGGCCTCAGACTTGCGAAGCCTGCGCTCTCCCAACTGAGCTACATCCCCGGTGTTTGGAACATACCGCCTTCCGCATGCAGTGTCAAGGAGCGGCAGTGCAAATGTCACCAGCGCAGAACAGTTCCCCGTTGAATTACAAATGGCGGGGAGTGAAGCGGATTCCCGAGTGCAGGAGAAGCGCCTGTGAGATCGGGTCAAAAAAGTCTTTTTACCCAGACGAGGCTCAGGTTCAGATCGACGTCAAACTTGCAAAAGCGCTCTATCCCGCATGGGTCGCGCGAGGTGTGCTTAAGGTCGAGCAAACGGTCGAAATCTCTCTCGATGACGATGTTGCAGAAATCGACCGGAACCGAGCGCACAAGACTAAGTTCCTCTTCATTCCACAAGGTGCTGGCAATATCCCCGACCCCGGTCTCCAGCATATCGGTTCCGCAAACCTTGAAACACGCTCCACAGGTGCAGCGGTGGATCGAGTCGAAGTCAGTCGGTATGGGATGGCCGTTCTCGCAGAAAGGGCAGATTATGATGTGAATACCGCTCGCCCTTCTCGCGTGGGTCTTTGAACCTGCTGACCTGAACAACCCCTTGGTTTTAAAGTCCATCATGCGCCTGCCGAATCACGAGTTGCGCGCCCGGCCCGAGTGGCCTGCGCCATAAACAAACGTTTCGCCTTGAAATCAAGTCGGAAGTTTGACATAAAAACTTAACTTCACCCGAACCTGTTGCAAATCATTACTAACGGAAAAGGAAAACATTTTGGGCGGAATTCATACATCTTATGACAAGGTAAAGTCAATCCTGAAAATAGTCAACCAACTCTACCCCGACGCAAAATGTTCGCTCGACTTCCATAACCCGCTCCAGTTGCTGGTCGCGACCATTCTCTCAGCCCAGTGCACTGATGAGCGGGTAAACAAGGTTGCGCCGGTCCTGTTCAATAAGTACGGGTCTGCCATGGCCTATGCCGAGGCCCCCCTGGGGGAACTGGAGCAGGATATCAAATCCACGGGCTTCTATCATAATAAGGCACTGGCCATCAAAGAATCGTGCAAAATTCTAGCCAATCGATTCGCAGGGGAGGTGCCTTCAGACCTGGAGACATTGGTCAAGCTGCCCGGCATAGGACGAAAAACGGCCAACGTGGTATTAGGCAATGCTTTCGGCATCCCGGGGATCGCCGTCGATACGCACGTTGCGCGGGTGTCCGCCAGGCTTGGTCTGACGCGTGAAAAAGACCGGGACAAAATCGAGCAGGACCTGATGGCGCTCATCCCGAGGGAGAAATGGATAAAATTCTCTCACCAGTTGATCCAGCACGGCAGAAGGATTTGCATCGCCAGGAAGCCCAAATGTTCCATCTGCCCCTTGCGCACTCACTGCGACTATGGGATGAAATTGAATGATGAATGATGAAAGATGAATGATGAATGATGAAAGATGAATGATGAAAAATGAAAGATGATCAGTGATGAATGTCATTTGTCTCTTCTGCATCAGACCGGCTCCGGTTTGCTTCGCGAACCTGTCCACCTACAGATGTTCCGGAACGCAAAAGCTGCTTCCCAATCACCTGCGCTTCGGTCGTCTTCGGCAAGGATGAGTAAAGCCGGATAATCCGCAACGCAAACAGCTTGGTGCGTTCCATGATGCTCACCTTTTCACTCTTCATTCCCCTCTCTGACTCATCATTCATCTTTCGTCATTCATCTTTCATCACTCATCATTCTTTTAGATCAGCATGTGCTTGAAGAAATCCTTCGTCCCTGCCTCCGGACGGCAAGTTCCGGTGTCGCACGCCCGCCTCCACTGGACATCGACCTGCGCTTGCTTTGGCGCGTGGCTATACGAGGCTGCGAGGCTCGAGGCCATCTCTATGTCCTCGGACCCAACGGGCGCCAGAAGCAGGCATGTCGGCCCGGGATAATTGGTGGGCCACAGAAGGATATCCTGCGCTCTTGCGAGAGACTCCAATTTGCAGTTCTCGCTTTGCTGCCGGCCGACCATGCAGATCGTTTTGCCGGGGAGCATAAAGGCGCGGCCCCATTTAATGATCTCAACATCCTCAACGGTTGCGCCGGGGCGGGCGCAAAGCAGTTCACGGAGCCGGTTCGAAAAGCCCTCGTTTGTCAGCATACAGCCCCCTCCCGGCTGGGGATAGTCCGTGAGGCCGTATTTTTGGGCAAGCTCCTTCTGCCGCCTCCGCGAGCGGCCCTGGATGTCGAGCAGCATATTCCTGTCTACCAATCCCTGTTCCTCGACTATTGCGGGGGGCAAAAGTTTTGCGCTGAGAGGGCGCAGGACGCGGCCGATCAGTCCGGAGAGCTTTTCAACGCTCCTGAGGGAATCGCGGCGCTGGCTCATCGGGCGCTGGCCAAGCACCTCTCCCGTGAAAAGAAAGTCCGCGCCCTCCGCCTCCATTACTTTTCCGGCTTCCCTGAGCATAAGCCCGTGGCAGTCGATGCACGGGTTCATTTGACTTCCGTAACCATATCGAGGGCTTTTGAGCATCTCGAAATGGGCGCCCGAAATATCGTGGCGCCGGATTTCTATTCCTACCTTTTTGCCGGCTGCGATCCCCTTTTCCGGTCCGAAAAACGGGGTTGCGAAGGTGATTGCAAGCAGCTCGAGTTGCTGCTCCTGGAGCACCTTGACGGCGAGCATCGAGTCGAGGCCGCCGGATAGAAGCCCGACGCCTTTTGCTTTTATGGCCAATCTTGTCACCGTCTCCCAGTCACCGCTTCACCGTGTCGGCCCGGATCCCCCTTTTGCGCCTCACCTCGCGGCCTTCACCCGAGCAGCCTCGGCCCAGGGAACGGAGGGAATCATGTTCTGAGGCTCTCCGAGAATGAACTCGCCTTTGTCGATCCAACTCTTGAGGATTTCGGCGATTTCTTTTGCGCGTACATAACTGGAAAGCGGCACCGTCGGGACTTCCCTGCCCTCGACGCTGATAGTTCCAGAGCGCAGTTGCGCGTAATTGACTTCACAAATCGGGTCCGGCCGTGTGAAACTGTAGTCCTTCACCTGGGTAACTATGTCTTCGTCGCAAACGCCCGTAAACATGGCCATCTCCTCGTCCAGGATCGGTATGGGAATCCCGACCCCAACAATCAGAGAGCACCCGTAGCCCAGGATGCTCGCGCCCAGGAGCCATCGCGGGCTCATCCCGTTGAGGTCGCCCGTCAGCATCAGAGTACCTGCCGGGCTGCGAGGGGTCCCGTTTGGAAGCCGTGCCGTTTCAGGTTTGTGCTGGGTGCCGTGCCAGGTTATGAAGCCTTGGGCGCCTCCCAGGAAGATTCGAGTGCCCAAGCCAAGGGTCCTGTAGTAGGGGTCGTTCAGCAGCGGGCTGAGCTGACCGGCGGAGCAATAATTGGCGTTTCCAAGGTTGGGCTTCAGAGTGCCCATGTACGTGTAAATAGTCTTCCTGGATACATTCACGGCGCAATTATAGTTCTGATATGCGTTTCGCGGGTTGCACAGCACCGCGTAGGGGAGATCCTTCAATGTGAAAGACTTTTCGAAATAATGATTGGGATAGCAGTCGGTCCCATAGGCTTCCGCGTGAAGGCGCACCGGTTTTCCCGCCACCAGGTCATGAATTACATGCCCGCCGCCATATTCGAACGCGCCGGGATGAATTTTGTTAAGAGGGTCGTCCTCCGTTGGTTCGGTTGCCCCGATGTAGATGTCGACGGCGGCAAGTCCTGCGTAGGCTGAAACATTGTTGAGCCAGACCTTCGATGCTTTGATCGGGGGACTGGTATGCCCGAAATTGATGAAGGCGCCCGAAGAACACATGGGAGCAAAAGTACCGGTGGTCACCACGTCCACCTCCTTTGCCGCCCTGCCCGGTCCCTTCTCTCTGAGTATTCCGACCATCTCCTCGGCCGTAACCACAACAGCCTGGCCCTTGCGTATCTTTTCGTTTATCTCGTGGTAGGTTTTCTGCGTTCCCATGCTCTGCCCCGAATCCTTCCGTTTGTAAAAGAAAAGCCCCCGGCAAATTGAAACATAAGCCCAGGCATGATAACCCTCAGCCGTAACGATGACAACCGATCAGAATGGAATTTCGTCATCATCGAAATCATCGTCGTCGATATCATAGTAAGGTTCGTACACTTCCGGGACGCGGTCCTCGAAGCAGGGGATGGTTTTGCGGAATTCGCTCATTTCCCTTTTGTCGAGTGCCCCTAGAATGGACTGCTCGCCCGGCCCGGCCAGGGCAACTACGGACCCCAGGGGTGAGATGACGGCGGAAGCGCCGCCCCAGGTGATTTTCTCCTCCGCGCCGCACCCGTTGCAGCCGATCACGAAGAGTTGATTCTCAACCGCGCGGGCGCGCAGAAGCAGGGACCAATGGTCGATCCTCACGAGAGGCCAGAGCGCCGACACGCAAATTATTTCCGCTCCGTCGATGGCCAGTCTTCTGGCAAGCTCGGGAAAACGCAAATCGTAGCAGATCATCAGACCGATCTTGCCGATCGAGGTTGAGAAGACCTCCGCTGATGTCCCCTCGCTGAAATACCTTTGCTCGTTGTAGAGCGAAAATAGATGGACTTTCCGGTACTTCCCGGCAATCTTGCCCGTGCTGTTTATAAGATAACTGGTGTTGAATATCGTTTCATTTTGGGCCTCGGGAAGGCTGCCGGCTATCACGAGGCGCTTATCTTTGGCAATTTTGCTCATTCTGTCCAGGATTGCGGGCGTTTCTTTGGCCATCTCCCGCAGGACCGGATATGGGAAAGAGCATGACCACATCTCGGGGAGGACCGCCAGCCGGCAATTGCCGGCGGCAAGCTCCGAGAGCATGCGTTCGACGGTCTCGCAATTGTATTGAACTTCGCCGGGTTTAATCGATAACTGGCAGCATCCCGCGACTATGTTCTGCATGATTGAGCGCCCCCCTGCATTTTGTTCTTGAACTATTTGCGATAAATGGTTTTCATTCGGATGGCTTCCCGGGCGCCAGTTTTGGGTCCCGACTAAAAATAACCGGAGACTAGGGAATATGTCCGATCAAAAAACCGAAACGCTTGAAAAACAGGCCCCATCCGCGCCAACTCGAAATCCGTATATCATGAATTTCTGTAAAACGTTGGTTGAAAAAAAGGGAGAGCAGCATCAGCCCGAAGATCTGAAAAAACTCCTGGGCGATATGTATCGGCTCTTCGAAAGCATGCTTGGACAGAATATGGTGAACGCACTGCCCGAGGACCTGAGAAAAAAATACCTCGAAATGGCCGAAGATTTGTCGAACCTGAACTACGAAAAAATAGGCGCCATTTTCGATACAAACGTGAAAAATTATCATCAGGTCATGAAGGATACAATGAAGCAGTTCGCCGAGATATATTTAAAGAACAGGCAATTCAGCCCGGAGCATTATCCCGTCAAACTGCAATCGGAGTAAGCCTCAGCGGGATCATGCATAATCGGAGGATATAAAATGCACGAAGACAAGACCACGTGTCCATATTGCAATCGGAAAATGAAAAAGTGGAGGACGCCGCCACTTTCGACCTGGAGCGCGGAGTATTTTTACGTGTGCTTCAATGACGAATGCTCTTATTACGTAAAAGGCTGGGAGCACATGTACAGAACCACCCAGGTCGGCTGCTCGTACCGGCACAGATACGATCCAGATTCCGGCATGTGCGGCCCGCTCCCCGTCTGGTCCCCGGAGGCCGGTAAAGACCAAATCATCGAGTAAATGCGCTCTCATTAGATGAAAATCCCCGGCCAGGTTTAAACTAACTAGTTTCCTCCGGAAAGGGTTCTTTTCCGCCCTGGCGGTGTCAACCTTCGGGTTTCCTTGTGCGGCGTACCGACGTACGCCTCCGCGCAACCCCTCGATTTCCTTGCCAGGACGAAAAATACCTCCTTTCCGAACAGAAACCTCGCGGGGCGTGGAGTTCTCGCCCGGGGTTTCCGGATGGACGCTATTTACCGGTCGAAGAGGCTTCGGCGGCGTTCTTCCCGTCCGTCTTTGGGGTGTTCGGGCTGGATACGCGCGCTTTTGCATGCATCCTGGAGGCCGGATTTCCCGAAGACTTCTTTACATGGTGTTTTGGTGTCGCCACGGCTTTAGCATCGGCGTGGGGCTTCGCGGTCTGGCCGCTTTTCAGGTTCGCCCCGGGCTTTGCAGTCGAGCCTTTCCGGTCCTTTGCTCCTGTGTCCGTTTTTGCGGGAGCCGCACCGGCCTTGACGTCCGGAACAGCCTTGCCGGGAACGACTTCACTCTTCACATCGCTTCCGGGTTTTGCAGTAAGATTCTTTTCATCCTTGCCCGTCTGGTTGACCACCGGGATTTTTACGTCCGATTTGGGCTGAATCGCGGCAGAGCCTGCAGGTTCCTGAGGTTTCGTTTGCTGGGCGAAGACCGGAGCAATGGCAACGGCCATCGAAATTACGCCTATACCTATAATGGAAGCCACTTTCTTCATCTTATTCTCCTTAAGAGCAAAACTCTAAAAACAG
>JBEKXG010000072.1:0-12235 GCA_049512295.1 Syntrophobacteraceae bacterium | reverse complement strand
CGGTCCTCTCCGCCTATGATGCTGTTCAGCGCGTTTATCAGGCTCTCCTGGGACTTCGAGCATTTTTCGCACGAACTCAGGTGGTCCAAGAACGCCGTGATGTTCCATCCTTCGTAAGTTCTTATCCCCAATTCCATGGGGTCCTTCCCGCAAAGGAGATCCAGCATCGTAGACTCCAGCATATATGTTTAAATGGTCTATACCGCAAATAAGCCGGATTCGGAACAAAAAAGCGATTTCGACTGGGAGTTTCTACTTGTTACAACTTCTTGCACAGATTATCAAATGTTTTAGCTGACCAACCATTTTCTTACACATTTGCTTGACATTTGAATCGAAACCGATATTTTGGGACGCGAATCCGGAGATGTAACCACCAATTATTTAAGATAGGCGACCAAAGAATTGCTGTCCGAAAGACTCAAAAAGATTATCCATGATTCCGGTTTGCCGCTCGGGCAGTTTGCCCAAAGAACCGGGGTTTCCAAAAACACGCTGATAAACTACCGCGACGGGGTAACTTCCCCTGCCGCCGGATTTCTGGAGTTTGTGTGCCGGGAGTTCTCGGCTGATCCCGGCTGGTTGCTACTGGGCGAGGCAGGCGCCGGGACCGGCGCAGTGCCGGGCAAATCGGCGGCTTGGCAAATCGAGGACTTCGCCCTCATTCCACTCCTGGAATCGCGTGTGACAGCCGGACCGGAAGGCGAAATCCTATACGGCGAAATCTCGGACCATTACCCTTTCAAGAAATGGTGGATTGAAAAGCTGGTGGGCAAAAGCTCGGAACACCAGGGGAGTCTTTTTCTAATACGCGTCAGGGGAGATTCGATGTCGCCCACCATAAGCCAGGGTGAGATGGCCCTGGTGGACGCCTGCGGGGCCGAGCGCCTCGAGGTGCTTGCGGGGCGCATATACCTGGTGATTCTGCCCGACGGGACCGCAGCTCTCAAAAGATTGGTCCTGAGCGCGGACGACAGCGGCCTGAAGCTGGTCTGCCTCTCCGACAACACCGCAGACTACCGGCCGTTCGAATTTGCCCTGGATCCGGAAAAAAGCCTTAAGTCGTACGTGCTGGGGCGAGTGCGGTGGGCAGGCAAGGAGTTTGACTAACCGGGGGGGAGACAAATGATTACTGCGAGTTATACCGGCAGAGAAGCGGCATACGTCAAAAATGAACTGCTCAGGGCTTATCTGGAGCCGCTCTTCATGATCATCGGACAGCAGGCCTCGAGGATTAGTTACATAGACTGCTTTTCCGGACCCTGGCAGAAGGGCGGCCAGAACTTCGACGATACTTCAGTTGCAGTCTCTTTGGGCATTATGGAGAAGTGCCATAATGATTTGTTCGAAAAATTCAGGAGAAACGTTCAGTTTCGCGGATTATTCATTGAAAGGGACAAAGAAGCTTTTGGCAGGCTTGAGAGTTTTCTGAAATCCGAATCCCCGGGTGGTGTCAACGCCCATTGCCTCAAGGGTGATTTCTACGATCTGCGCGACGAAGTGTTGTCGTGGTGCGGTAATCGGGATTTTTGTTTTTTCTTCGTCGACCCGACAGGATGGAGGCACATTGCGATTCCAACCCTCCAGCCCCTTCTGGGAAGGCCCTCTTGCGAGTTTCTCATCAATTTCATGTTTGATTCCATTCTTCGCGCCCATGCTCAGACGAGCTTTGAGGAGCATATGAAGGCAATTTTTGGCGAGGCGCCGGATACTTCACACATCGCGGCGGAAGAAAAAGAAAGGTTCTTGTTCAACCTGTATTGCCGGCAACTAAAGGCTTGCGCGTCAACGCTTGAAGGCAAAACTCCGCGCTGCGCGCATATGAGGGTCCTCTATCCAACCAGGGATCGCACGGTTTACGACCTTGTCTATCTGACCTGGGATGCGCCGGGCATAGTAGCTTTTATGGAGGCCTCGGAACAACTGGAAATGGAACAGAGGAAGGTAAGGGCCCTGGCAAAGCAATCCAAAAAGATCAGGCGCAGCCGTCAGCTTGAGATTTTCTCGGCTGACAAATTCGTTGAAGAAGAGCCGGGAGTCGATCCGGGAAAAGTAAAAGAGTACTGGCTCACTAGACTATCGAATGCTCCAAAACGGTTCGGGGTTGCTGAATTCGCCGATATGCTGGAAGAAACCGGTTGGTTTGTGAACGATTTTCAAAGGACATTTTTAGAGTTGGAACGCGAAGGAAAAGTCAGGAATCTTGCCTCTACAGGAATGCGAACCGAAAATGCCGTTCATTACTGGGCAAATGGCAATCGCGGCGAGCTTCTCGAGAAGATAGAGGAAAGTCGCCCCAAATCTCGATAGTGTCAATCCGAAAGCTTAAAAAATGAAACACGAGAGGAATGGAGTATCAGTTGAGAATGTTGTTGGGCCGGCAGATTAGAAACGCCGGGAATCATGCCCTTCGGGAAACTATTTTGAGACAAATCTTAGAGTTACGAAGCGTCGTCAAGGCAACGTCCGCCACAAGCAGCCTGTTCCAGCTTTTCAGCCACCCATTTATTCAGGCTCTTCCCTTCAATCTTAGCGGCTATCACGGCAGATCGATGCACACGAGGGCTCAGCCTTATCACAAACTGCCCCGTAAATGGCTTTTCCGGCTCTTTGCCAAACTCCGCACAAGCTTCCAGGTAGTCCTCAATAGATTCCTTAAAGGCTTTTTTTAACTCAGTCACCGACTGACCCTGAAAAGTCACAACATCATTAAGGTTGATGATCTCACCGTGAAAAAGGCCGGCATCATCATCAAACTCTATAGCAGCTATGTACTTGCCGTGCCTCATAGTGTTCATGGATTGTCCTCCATCCCCTTCAACCGCTTCAGCCATGATTCAAGAGGGTCTTCAGGGCTGATTCCCGGATTTTTCTTGCGCTCTGATTAAGAAAGCCCGCACTGATTTGAGGGATCCCTTGTCTGTTTCCTTTTTGGGATGCGGCCGATGGAAAGTTGCAACCACATCATTGAGGAAAACCCTGACTCGTGAACCCTTGCCCTCACGTATCTTCCCGCCGAGAGCCAAAAATAAGCTCTCAATCTCGGTCCATATCAAATCAGACCTAACGGGATTTTCAAAGATTCTCTCAAGCGTTTTTTGCTGGCTTGAATTCAGAGTTAGCTCTTTCCTCCTCACAGGGGGCTCCTCAATCAAAAAGATTGCCCCTCTTCCTTGAAAAGGATATAGTATCACTATTAGATACTAGTCAAGCTATTTTCGTCGCCATTCCCGCCTCTGTTTAAAGGAAAACCTTAATAGGCAGAATACCAGCAAACTCTAATGAAAATCACAAGAAGGGGAAAACGGGAAAATGAACGCTCCGCACCAAAAGCATTGAATGAAGGGCACTCATCTCAGAATCTGAGACCGGCTGAATCGCCGGGCCGGTCTAAGTCCAGCGGACGCTTGTTCCGGACGGCGGTTGAGGAAGTGATATTAACGATCCACTCTGCGCCTTTACTCTGGTGTCCATCCGGAAACACCGGATGAGACACCGGCAACTTAGGCGAAATAAGACGTTTTCTACAACCTGAGAGGTATGCTTTGCACCGGGGAGCTTCTCCCTGCCTTTGCAAGTGCTTGGCTTGCCCTCCGGCCTCGGCGTGGACGATCTGCTTTTTGAACTGGACAGTGTTGTACTGTACTGTCCAGTTATGCCCCCCCTGAACATGGGTCAGCATGAAGCTAACCGTCAAGTTATCACATGCATGAAAGAAAAGGAGCAGGACCGACAGTTGCCGGCCCCTCTCAAGAGTCCTAAAAATCCTTCAAATCATCCTCTTCCAAAGGGATCAGTTTTTCAGCTTTGGAGTTCCTGCCCGGAAGTGCGCCACGCAAGGTCTTGTGGGTGCCGTTGCCTTTTGCGCCGGCTTTTTTATCACTGCTTTTAACGGCAACAGGTTCTCTCAAGCCTGCAGGAAGTCTTTGCACCCCTTTGGGCGCCCTCGCATTCACTTTCGCGTGCGAACCGTTTCCGCCGACGAGCGCTACGAGTTCCTCGACAAATCCCTTCATATGCTCTGCCTGGGCGTTCATTTCCTCGGATGCCGAAGCCGATTCCTCGGCATTGGCGGCATTTTGCTGGACCACCTTGTCCATTTCACTTACCGCCTTGTTTACCTGCTCTATGCCTTGGGCCTGCTCACTGGATGCCGCGGTGATTTCTCCAACCAGTTCGCTCGCTCTTCCAACACTTGCTGCAACCTCCCGGAACTCCTGGTCGGTTTTCTCCACCAGTTCCGATCCCTCTTTGACTGTCTTTACTGTGCCTTCGATGAGGCTGGCCGTGTTCTTTGCAGCCTCCGCCGCTCTCATTGCGAGGTTTCTCACTTCATCGGCAACCACGGCAAAACCCGCGCCCGCTTCTCCTGCACGCGCTGCCTCTACAGCGGCATTGAGGGCAAGCAGATTTGTCTGGAAGGCGATTTCATCGATTGTCTTGATGATCTTGGAGGTTTGTTCACTCGCTTTGGTTATTTCCCCCATCGAGCTGGTCAGCTTTTCCATAGACCGGCTGGCTCGCGCGACGGTCTCTTTGGTCCCGGTCATCAGATGGTTGGCCTGATTTGCATTGCCTGCGTTCTGCTTTGTCATGGAGGACATCTCCTCGAGTGATGAGGATGTCTCCTCTACTGATGCCGCCTGCTCAGATGCACCCTCGGCCAACTGCTGGCTGGCTCCTGATATCTGGCCGGATGCAGAGGCAATCTGGCCGGAGCTCTCGGTCAAACCATCCACAATGCGCCGGATGGGTTTCGTAACGCTTCGGGTGATGAAAAAGGCAATCAAACAACCCAACACTATTGCGACACCTGCAATGATAGTCGTCAAAATCAGACCGCTTTTAGTGTCATTAATGGATTTGTCGCGCGCCGTTTCGCTGGATTCAACAACATAAGCCGCGAACGCATCCGAAGTACTCAGAAACTTCCCCTGGACCTCGAGGAGTTGACGGATGATCGTATCCGCCGCTTCTTCGCGCTTGTCGGCCAGACCCAACATTACGGCCTTCTCCATGTATTGCGCGGTGGCAGCGTAGTTATCCTTCATGGGGCCAAACAGTCCCCTGCCCTTGGCGCTGGCAAGCGTTTTTTCGAGCTTGGCAAACAGTTCTGTCAAGGCAGCCTTCCCTTTTTCGTAGTTCTCCTTCTGCTTATTTTTCACATCCTGGTCGCTGGTGAGTGCGATATTGCGGGCCGAGCGGGCCGAAATGTCGAAGTTCTTCATAATGCCGTACACCATCTCCAACTGAGGCATCCGCTTGGATAACTCCTCGACATCGGCTTGCAATCCCGTCAAACGGTTGATACCCGTGTAGGCCAATAAGGACAGAAGGATAAGCACAGAGGCAAACCCCAATGCCAACTTGGTTCCCAGTTTCATATTTGAGAATTTCATGCGAACCTCCTTTTAGGAATAGATTGACCAAGACCTTGGGGCAGGGACTAGGAACTCTGCACTACGCCGCCAATTCGAAAGTAGCGATATCTCGCGCGCTGAGTACCTTATCAATATCAAGGAGGATTTTTACGCTCCCCCCTGCCTTGGCCATCCCCAGAATGTAATCGGTATTAAGAGTGGTGCCGAAAGCCGGGGTATCCTCGATATCGCAACCCTTGATATTGATGACCTCCGACACCGAGTCCACAACGGTCCCTATATGCAGTTTGCCCGTGGATGAATCGATCTCAACCACAACAATACAGGTCCGTTCCGTATAACTGACCGCAGCCATTCCGAATCGGACCCGGAGGTCTATCACAGGAATTACCTTTCCCCTCAGGTTGATGACCCCTTTCACATACTCCGGCGTCTGTGGAACGGGAGTGATCCGCATCATCCCGATGATTTCCTTAACCTTCAAGATGCCTATTCCGTATTCCTCCCGGTCCAATGAAAAGGTGAGATATTTCCCCTCCCGGTCTGAAACGCTTTGCACTGCTTGACTCATTACTTGTACTTGTTCAGCCATCGAGTTGCCTCCGCTCGGTGATAAAGGGTCTGCTGCGCAGGAAAGGTCATTGGGGAACTGATTCCGGAAACGCTCATAGTCCATCGTGTCCGGATTCATTGGAATTATCATCGGTATATTTTGGGAGAAGGATTAAATAATAAACAGACTTTGGTCGCGGCACACTCTCGGCGAGGGACCGGACCGGAGGGAAATCCAGGAGTGGACAAAATGGATTAAGAATTAGCGTGGCGCGGTCTCGACCCTACAACCTCACGCCTTTTCATGGTTCAGGGTGTCCAAGAGGGACATGACGGACTGCGGTGAACTCTTGCAAAAAACAAATCGAGTGTGGATTCTCCAACATCTATGGGCTAGAGTAATATTCGGATACTCTTACGAAAAGTTCGCGGCAAACAACAGATGGGTTACGCTCCCGCTCCACCCATCCTACGCCTTTTCATGGTGCCCCTAAGGGGTGTGAACAACTGTCTCGAATAGTTTTATCGCGGGCAAGGCCCACCTCGCGGAGCGTGGAGTTCTTTTCGTGGTTTCAGGGTGTTCAAGGGGGACATGAGGTACTGCTTAAAAACGACGATCGGTTCCAAGCACTTGCAGGCTGTGGAGCCGCTTAACGCCGAAAGGATGAAAGAGTAAGAGATCAAAAAAATGAACATGCGAACTATTCAGGAGCAAACACTAATTGAAAAGATCAGAACTCTCCCGCCCGAAAGAGTTGCCGAGGTGGAAGACTTCGTGGATTTTTTGCGCCAGCGCGGCGAGGATCGCCGCTTGGTGAGAGCTGCCTCCAATGTCTCTGAAAATGCCTTCCAAAAGGTTTGGGACAACACGGACGATGCCGAATACGACCGACTATGAGTTTGGCAACGTTCCCGTCAATGAGTGGCGGCAAGCCGGACTGCTCTAGCCTTCCCTCATAAAGCCCATTTTCACGACTATTGAAAGAGGCATGGTTTTAAGAAAACTTGGCCGTCTCAATGAAGCCGACCGCACCGCAGTAAATGTCTTCTTCGGTAGTCTGTTCCTGTTTGTGGCTATATAATCTCCATATTTACCTCACACGTGAACTAAAGTTGACCCAAAAGGACTGGCATGGTCCCGACACCCGATTAAGAGTGGAAGAGGCCTGCTCCAGTCGATCTCGAAGAGTTCCCCGGGGCTTTTCGTTAGAATTTCATTGCCCCCTTCCGAAATAAGGATCATGTCCTCAAGCTTGGCCACTCCCAGGCCAGCCTCCATCATGTGAATATCGAGCGCGATGACACAGTTCCCTGGTATTTGGGTATGATCATATTCGGAAATGATCGGAGGCTCATTCAACTCCAACCCGATTCCATGACCGATGAGGCGGGACCTTCTCCCTTGCCCGAAATTTAGAAAATGATCCGTTCTCCCTGCATCTGCGGACCTCTCGACGGCCATTCGGTAAACCTCGCTGCATTTCATGCCCGGTCTTATCTGACCGATCAGATAGTCAGCGATCGTTCTAAGGTCGGCATGGAGCGATCGGATACCCTCGTGAGCCTCGCCAATGCAGTAGGTCCTCGTCGGATCGGCATGATATCCGTCGACCAGTGTCGGAATATCAACTATTATCGGATCACCCCTCGAAATGTTTCTTCTGGAAGGCCCGGCTGGTACGGACGGACTCAACCCCACCCCCGTGATCGTGTAGACGACGCCACTGATCTTGAAGAGATTAGAACCGGAAGAAAGCGGCCCTCGGCTCATGAAGAAATCCGGTTGCCTGATGAAGAAGATCCCCTCGTGCCCTGCCAGTCTGTGAGCGTTTTCGACGGCAGCAGCCAGTTCCAGCTCGGTCATGCCCTCTCTTAGCGTGGATAGTGCGGCCTCGTGTCCTTTATTGATCGCGTCGCAGGCCCTTCTGATTCTAACGATCTCCGAATGATCCTTCGTTTTTCTCTGGTTCTGGATAGTTGGCGAAATATTCACGAACTCATAATCAGAAAAAATCTTCCCGAAATTGCGGAACTGCTCGACGGTAATGATGTCCAGCTCGGTTCCGATCCGGTTGTTCGCTCCTCTGACTTTTGAGAAAAAATCCTTGCAAATCCTTTCCAGAGATCGTTCTTCTTTTACCTTCTCTTTGCCGATAAATACCTCATCGACGGCGAACTCAAACCCGCTCCTTACAAATAAGAACTAATCGTCCGGAAAGACTGCCAGGTATGACGGCTGTGCCGTGCCGGTGTAGTAGAGGACATCCCTTGAATACACCAACAGGATACCGATCAATTCCAAATCATATAGCTTAGCCATCAAGTCTTTTAGACGACTTTGAGGTTCCATTGCCGGTCTCCTCCGGATGTTTTTGTGTCCATCAAGGACAATTGGGCCGCGACTGCTGCAGCGCAAAATCAGGAGCTGTTTGTCCACCCCAGGCGCAGCATCCGGCTCGTCGTTTTCGGAAGCAGCGTATTCAGCAGGAAAATGAACTTGAAGACACGCGGTAATACGACCAGGCTGGATTCCCTTTCAATAGCCACGGCAACCGCATGCGCTACCTGCTGTGGTGTCAGCGTGGGCAAATACGCATTGACCTTTGGAAGCCGTTCCTCGCTGCCGGGGTTATGCTCCCAAAAGGTACTCGCCACCTTGCTGAACACCCCGAGAGTAACGTGTATTCCCGACCCATGAGTCTCGGTCTCCAGGCTCTTACTAAAAGTGGCCATAGCAGCACGCGCAGCGGCATATCCTGCAGCCCCGGGCCAGATGAGGCGGCCTGCTACAGAAGTGATATTGACAATATGGCCGCTGCCGCGCCGACGCATGTGCGGCAGCAGTTCCCGCGTGAGGTTGAACGCGGCGAAATATGGCAGGGCCATCATTTGTTCGAGTTCACGAGCGCCGGTTTCCTCAATCGTCAGCCAGCGTCCAGCTCCTGCATTGTTGACCAGGATATCGGGAATCCCTATGTCACGGAAGATTTTGGCGGCGAGTTCGCCCACGGCATCGGGCATCGCCAGATCCACCGGGTAGTAATCAGCCAGGCCTCCTGCCGCGGAAATGTCTGTGGCAATCTGTTGCAGGCGGGACGCGGACCGAGCCACGAGAATGACTCGACCCCCTTTGCCAGCGATCTCTCTTGCCGTGGCTTCCCCTATTCCGCTGGAGGCGCCAGTTATCAGTGCCAGCTTCCCTTGTATCACCATAATGTATTGCCTCCTTTCAGTCCACCCTGCCGAACAGCTCTTTCATGCGCAGCAGCAATGACAGGTCGCCGGCAGCCCTGTACTGTTGCTGCCACTTCGGGAACAACTCACCGGTCATGTCGTCCTTGTGAGCGCATACCCCCGGAGACTTCGTCCAGCAAGTGTAGCAACCCATGCACTTGTTTATTTTCTTTTGGCGCAGGTGAATTGTCTCGACCTCTGCTCCGGCCTCGCGCATACCTTCCACCAGTGCGTCGAGCAACATGCCGGTCTTGCTGATACCCTCACCTCTCGGGCTGGAGTTAAGAGCGATCACTTTCATTGCAGTCTCCTTTTTGAAGGCTTTCCGCCCCGGATTTGACTGTCATCTTCATCGGATCTTTCCCCGGGCCTTTCATGGATTTCCTGTTCCATACCGTCCCTTTCTTCCAGAATGCGCTAAAAGGTCAATGGGCAGTCAGCAGCAATTCTATATGTTCGTTTCATTCCTTCTCATCTCTCAGGGCCTCGACCAGCCTGGAGAGATCGTTGGCCAGGTTCTCGAAATATCGAAGACCAATCTGAAAACAGAGGTACTGAAAGCGGTCCGCGCGGGCTTCGACCTCCAGGCGGACCGACTCGAGCTCTTTGCGCAACCGCTCAACGGAATCGAGCTGCGTGAGCGCAATCGCCTCCCGCTCTTCGGGGGGCAGATGAGCGAAAAAGAAAAGCTTCATCAGGAAAGCGCTCTTGGGTTGCTCGGGGACAAACGGGGATCTCAAGGCGTCGAGGAAAACTCTCTTTCCGGCTTCCGTTACGGTGTAAACTTTACGGTTTGGCGTCCCGTCCTGGATCTCAACCTGTTTTGAGATCAACCCCCTGGACTCCATCTTCTTGAGGCTCGGATAAATGGAACCGTAGCTGAGCCCCGAAAAGAATGAGAACGACATTGAGAAAGCCTTCCTGAGATCGTAGCCCGTCATGCTTGAGCGCATCAGAAAACCGAGCAGAACCGATTGAACGTCCATAATGCCTCCTCCTTGCATCACTATGATATGTATCGAGACGATATATATCAAGAGAAAATCGACCTGCCCCCAAATAACGGTCCATCCGGGTCGAATCGCGCTGAGAAAATCCCGGCATGGTTGCATTCCGGCCCTCATGACAAGCAGCGGGTACTTTCACCTCACAGATTGAACTGATCCAAGCTCTAAATCTTTTCCTCAATAATATCGCTGTCATAGCCCTGGACATCGCAGGGATCCATTGCATGATTGCACGGCCGTTGTGCATGTCTGCAATCGGATGCATCTGTCCCGGTAAGGGAGATGCGTCGTCCTCTCGATCTTGGCCGATCAAGTGCAGCGGCCATAACGGGTTGATAATTCAGAACACCAAAGACAGCCGTGCCTGGCCTGGCAGGCCAGACCTCACCTCTTCCGCAGCTCCACAAAGCTGACCCATGAAGCAGCGCTACACAAGGCGATGACAGTCTCGGTACAGGAGTTGCACAGTCTGACGGCAAACCCATTTGAGTGAGACATCGAGCCCAACAATTCAAAATTAACACGAGGAGATCGTATTATGTCTCTAAAGACCAAGGAAGAGTATTTCGAAAGCATCAGGAGGCTGAGCTTACCGGTCTATGTCATGGGAGAGCGGGTAGAAAATGTGGACCACCCCATTATCCGCCCCTCGATCAATTCGGTAGGCGTCACGTATGAAATCGCGCAGGACCCGCAGTATGAGGACCTTGCAACGGCCCAATCTCACATTTCGGGGAACAAGATTAACCGTTTTTGCCACATCCATCAAAGCACGGACGACCTCAGGAAAAAGATAAAACTCCTTCGTCTGATGGGTCAGAAAACAGCGTCCTGCTTCCAGAGATGTGCCGGTCTCGACGCGATCAATACGCTTTCGGCCATCACATACGAGATGGAGTCCGAGCTAAAGACCGAGTACCATCAGCGATTTCTCAATTTCTTACGGACGATGCAGGATGAGGATCTGGTCTGCGATGCAGCGATGACCGACCCCAAAGGAGATCGTTCGCTCTCACCCAGTAAGCAAGCAGATCCGGACATGTATTTGCGGATCGTAAAAAGGAATGGCAAGGGAATTATTGTGCGGGGCTGTAAAGCCCACCAGACCGGCGCTCTGAATTCCCACTGGATCGCCGTCGTTCCCACCTCGGCCATGAGGGTGGAAGACAAGGACTATACTGTTGCTTTTGTTACCCCCTCGAACGCCAAGGGGATCACCTATGTTTACGGGCGGCAGTCCTGCGACACGCGGAAGATGGAAGGCGGCTCCATCGATATGGGGAACCTGAACTACGGCGGGCATGAAGCATACATGATTTTCGATGATGTCTTTGTCCCCTGGGAAAACGTGATCATGAGCGGCGAGACCCCCTATGCGGGACGGCTCGTGGAAATCTTTGCCAATTACCACCGGACCAGTTACGGCGGCTGCAAGGTGGGTGTCGCCGACGTGCTGATAGGCGCCGCGGCCCTCATTGCGGAGTATAACGGCACAGCCAAGGCCTCCCATATCAAGGATAAACTGGTCGAGATGGTCCATCTCAATGAGACCTGTCACGGATGCGCACTGGCAGCATCATCCGAGGGAAGCCGCCATTCTTCGGGAGGCTATATCGTCCACGGGCTTCTCGCTAACGTCTGTAAGCTTAACATCACGCGGTTCCCCATAGAGATATCGAAGATCGCACAGGATCTGGCCGGGGCGGTTATAGGGACGACTCCCTCGGAAAAGGACTTTGAGATACCCGTAATAGGCGAACTGATCAAAAAGTATATGAAAGGGGTCGCTAACATATCATGGGAAGCCCGGGTCCGCTGCATCCGGCTCATCGAAAACATCACCATGGGGACGGGTGCCGTTGGCTTCTTTACGGAGTCGATCCACGGAGCGGGTCCTCCGCAGGCGCAGCGGGTCATGGTGTCCCGGTATGCCAACTTGGATATGAAGAAAGAGCTGGCCAAGCGTATTGCCGGGATCACAAACGAGAGCGAGACCGACACAAAAGAAAACGAGGCAGCTACGGAAAGGATGGCTAAGAAATGAAAAAAAACAAGAGGATC
>JBEKXG010000071.1:0-12549 GCA_049512295.1 Syntrophobacteraceae bacterium | reverse complement strand
CCTGATCGCATCTGTCACCATCTCCGAATGCGCCATGCCGCCCGTCAGAATGATTGCGTCTACCGCGCCTTTTAAAACGACACACATCGCACCGATGTCCTTGGCGATCTGATAAGCCATTGCCTCGAGGATGAGCTTTGCTTTCTCATCTCCGCCCCTGATAATCTCTTCAACCTTGCGAACGTCCCTGGTCTGCAGGTAAGCGTAAAGCCCGCCGCCTCCCACGAGTCGTTTTTGGAGCTGTTCTTTGTCCATCCCCCCGGCAAAGGCGAGGTCAACCAGATCCAATGTCGGAAGAGTTCCGGCCCTCTCCGGAGTGAAAGGCCCTTCGGCAAGTCCGTGGGTGCAGTCAATGACCCGGCCCTTCCGATGCGCCCCAATGGTAATGCCGCCTCCCAGATGGACCACTACGAGGTTCATCTGCTCGTACTTTACCTCCAGCTTTGCCGCAAGACGCCTTGCCACCATTTTCTGGTTCAGGCTGTGAAAGGCGCTCTTGCGCTCAATTTCCGGAAGGCCGGAGACCCTGGCCAGAGGGTGAAATTCGTCAGTGCTCGGCGGGTCGACCACGATGGCCCGAGCGCCGTACCTCCTCGAGAAGTTCAAAGCGATTGAGGGGCCGAGGGCCGAAGGATGCTTGCCGTATTTTCCATCGAGCAGATCCTCGCACATGGCGTCATCGACTTCATATACGCCGGCCGGCGCCGGCTTCCCCAGACCTCCGCGGCTGACAACCATGTCGATTACTTCCGGGTCGATCCCGTTCTTTTTCAAAAAATCCAGAACACCCGCTTCCCGGTGAGGGACCTGGTCTCTCATGGAAGAGTAGAGAGCCTGCTCTTCACTGCGGTAGGAAATCGTTTCGAGAACCACCGGTTCGCAGCCCTTGAACCAGGCGAGCTTTGTCGAAGTGGAGCCCACGTTGATTACAAGCATACTACACTGCCTGTCCATCCCCTTCTCCTCTGCTCAGAGCCAAAGACGCCAGTGCGATTTCCACCAGCCTGCATTCATCAGAGACAAAGGGCACATCCAGGATCACGGGATTTGTCGTCCCCATGACCATACCGGCTGCGTGGATTTTTCCAAAGCAAACGAGAGATTCCGCCAGCAGATACCCGGTATCGATTTCAGGAAC
Source organism: Syntrophobacteraceae bacterium (assembly GCA_049512295.1). GTDB lineage: Bacteria > Desulfobacterota > Syntrophobacteria > Syntrophobacterales > Syntrophobacteraceae > SbD1. The sequence goes on along the minus strand of JBEKXG010000071.1, from coordinate 11,411 downwards.
TAAATAGATATCCACATTGCCGGTGACACTACTCTTTATCCCTTTTCTCTTTGCGGCAAGGTGACTCAGAGAGCAGTCTATATCCAGGGGGCCATCGACAAGCGCTTTTCCGAACTGCCCTCTTTCAGACATCTTGGACAGGATTGCGGCATCCAGAGTTGAAGGAATACCGGGATTTACCTGTTCTATAGCGGCAAGAACCGAGACTTTGGGAGTGTCGATTCCCAGAATAGCCGACAAGGACAGGGCGTTTTCGAGAATCAACCGCTTCTCGGTAAGTGTTGGGTAGTTATTCAGGAAGGTATCGGTAACGATGATGAGTTTACCGCTTTCGCTCAGTTCGAATACGGAGGCATAACTGGCCGCCTTTCCCTTCAGCAGCCCTGTCCGGGCGTCGAGGACGTCCGCAAGGAAAGCGTTCTGATCGAAACCCCCCTGCATCAGCATGTCAGCCCGCTTTTCGCGAATCAGGGAGATTGCTCTCCGAAGCGCACCGCCAGGAGATCTTTCATCCACGATCTCGTGTTCCAGCAGCGCCAGTGGACTCTTCCCGGTCATCTTCTCTATTGCTTTGCGGTTGCCGATAAAACAGGGAATAATAAAGCCGGCTGCAGCCGCGCGGCAGATCGGGTCCAGATCCGGCTCTCTGAGAAAAGTCACCAGTCTTGCGGGTTTCGCGCCCTTCGCCGCTTCAAGAATATCTTCAAAAGATTTCATCATCTCATTTTCGGCCCTTCATCCTGTCGGCTACCACGACACACATCGCCAACTGTTCCACTATAGAATCGGTGAAATCGGAGCGCGCGGGGATACAGACCGGCCCTCTGGAGGTTGCAACGAGGGAGCAGCGGGACACATTCAGGAAAAAATCAAGCTTGCATAAGATGTTGCCAGTATCAAGGCAGGGGACCAGCAGGATGTGGGGCATCTTTTCCAGGTTCACCCTGTCCCAGTCCGTGATACGGTTTCCCTTGCCGGCAAAAATCTCAGTAAAGCAAGTCGCATCGACGACCTCGCAGTCCATCAAGTCCCCGGAATCCGCAGCTCTTCTGATCAACTCGAAATCCCTGTAAGATGCAAGGTCGCCCCCGATTTGGCGCTGTCCGGAAAGCACAGCTATCCTCGGCTTTGCGTACCCGAGAAGGCGATACACAAAAAGAGCATTCCTGCATATCTCCAGTTTCGCCTTTGCATCAGGTTTGATATTGACTCCGGTATCCGTGAAGGCGACCAGATGATCGAGTCCGGGGACGTCCCAGAAAGAGATGACACTGACGTTCATTCCAGAACCGGCTTTTGCTTCCTCTCTGATGATCGAACGGTAGATATAAGAGGTAGGAATCTGACCTTTGCTTGCGATGGGCAGTTGTCCCGAGAAAATCATGCCTATCCCGAGGTTCGAAACGGCTTGGGGGTCATCATTGCTGATGGTTTCGAATCCGCTGATATTAAATTCAACTTTCTCAGATACCCGTTCTATCCTTTCCCTGTTGCCAATCAGGACCGGCTCGATATAGCCTCTTTGCCAGCTCTTTTTTACAGCCAGCATAAACTCCTCGTCTTCCGGAGCAAGGACAGCCGCCCTCATGGGCCCTTTTTCCGAAGCGAGGTCTGCAACATCTCTTAAGGACCTGATCATTGAAGGATCCCTTTCAGATTTTAAGTATGCTCAACTCGCTTCCAACCTCTTTAGAAAGGATTGGAACAGAGACCATTCCTCCGGTGAAAAGCGTCCGAGAAACCGGCCATTTGTCACTTCAAAAATGGAAACTATAACCTCACGCGCCTGTAATGCCCTGGCTGTGAGATGAATACGAAGGATCCTCCTGTCATTGGGATCCGTGCGGCGTTCGGTCCATCCGTCCCGCTCCAGCCGGTCCAGCAGCCCGGTGATTGTGGCACGGTCCAGGGCTGTCTTATCTGCAAGCTGGCTGGGCAATAGCCCATCTTCGTCGTAGAGCGCCACGAGCAAAAAGAACTGACCGTGAGTCAGTCCCATGGAGGTGACCTTTTCCTTATAATAGCGGGTAATTTTGCGGCTGAGCGCGCCGAGTTGAAAGCAAATGCAATCATTAAAAACCATGGAGCAAAACTCCCTCGAAGCGAAAGTTAACGGGTATTTCCGGACCAGACGGGGATCGTCTTTGGAAAAGTGGTTAGCACACAAAGAATTGGCATGTCAATAGTTTTTTTGCAAACAACAATATCGTCGGGCCGAAAAGAGATCGGCGGGCTTACAAAACGGAGAAGCTGTGCTTATCAACGGGTCGGGAACCGCTCTATGCAAGCAGTTCAAAACACTGGTCGCTCTTCATCACTTGCAGCAAGGGATATAGTGGCGTATGGCGATATACATCCACGATAGCTTTGTGGTGCTCAAGCCGATGAGCGGCACAGCAATCATCAACAATTATCGCACTGAAATCGTGACTTATGGCATCAAGGGCCGTCGTTAAAACACAAATTGAAGCAGCTATGCCTGTGACCAGCACAACATCAATACCAAGAGTTCGAAGCGTCTGATCCAAGTCCGTTTTAAAGAACGCGCTGAAGCGGCGTTTGCGCAGGATGTGATCCTCGGCGTTTCGGTGGAGTTCAATAATGATTGATTCCCCGGGGGTTCCTCTTAGACTATGAGGCTCCATCCCGCCCTGAAAAATAAAATCATCAGGAAGAAAGCTGTCACACGCGAAAATAACCGGAAACGCTCTTTGGTGAAAGGCATCGATCAGATCGTTCAGACGAGGGAGAAAGGTTTTCGCGCTCTTGACAATAAACGACTCAGCATGCCTGTCAAAGGTATCCCGAAGAAGATCCACAACCACCAGTGCAGGCTTCATTTCAACCTTTCATGAAGATAATGAACCTGATAAAGATCCCGCCACCTCGCGGTCAGCATTTTTAGTTTCTCTTGCGGTTTAAGCGCCGCAGAATTCTTCGCCCCCTATTTCCCGAGCATCCTGGCTTTTAGATCCTTCCGAGTACCGGTTTGTAGGCGACCCAGTCACCGCAGGCATATCCCAGCCTGTATTCCTTAAAGCTTGCGGGAGTTCCCGGCGAAGAGTAAGTCCACTCATCAAGGTTAAGGTTGTCATGTTCCTCGAATGCAGCCACAACCGCTCTGTCCGGGGCAGATCATAGATTGCGGTCCTGCCGTCCCTCAGGTTTATTACGACGGTTTTTGTTCGATTATCCATGTAAGACACTCCAGCTCAATGAGCGAGGCTATTCATCGGCCGCTTTCATCGGAATTGAAGTATATCAGGGCATTTTCTGTTAAAGAGCCGCCGGGCGGCGGAGGCATGATATAGCGCTCAGTCAGGGGCCATTCCGCCTCGTGCCGTCACTTAGCGATCCGGACCGCCTTTTGGGAGAACAGTGCCGGCAATTTCCTTGACACCGCCCGCCGCGTTCACCAGCACATCCTTCACGGCCTTAACGGCAGTACTTCCAATGCTTCCGGCTGCTTCGACGGCCCCATTCACCGTCACTTTTGCGACATCCTCCACATTTGCGCCCGTCTCCCTGGCGGCTTCGAGAATTCCATCCACCGCCCGCCTGGCGGTCTGTCCAATGTCTGCTCCCACTTCTGCAGCTCCGCTGACCGTCCCCTCGATCACCTGCTTTGCGGCGCTCAGCACGTCACCCCCAACATCGCTTACCCCCATGACGATCCCTTTGGCCACGCTCTTCGTGCTCAACGGCAGCCCTGTGCCAACTTCCTCCGCCGCTTTGACGGTCCCCTGCAGCACGTCTTTCGTCACGGTGAGCGTTTCACCGGCCACCGAGCCAGTAGCTTTGAGGGTATCGGAAACAGTATTCCGGACCAGGCTCACGATCTGGGCTTCGCGCTCTTTTGTCGGCCATGGCACGTCTCTTTTCACCACAGGAACGAGCTGACGATATGTAAGGCAAAGGAGAGCCGGAGTGTAATCACACCACCCCAAGATGGACACTAGATGTTGCGATACTGTATGTCAATGGTGTCATTTTGGATATTTTCATTACTCCCCCCTATACCTGGCCGCCAATTTCCTTTGTGAAAATGTGACGGCGACCCCGAGGAAGCGCCGGAAATCGAGGGCAGGTTGACTGCGCTTTTGAAGAGTTAACAGGGAGGTCTGAAATGGAAGGTTTCCCGGAAAAACGGGCAAAGAACACGCCGGCTGTTTTTGGGAAAACAGCGGCGACAATGCCGGAGTAGTTTTATATGTTTTCGCTTCTCTTTTAAATGGCCGCTGCAAGCAATGCCAGGGGTGATCCCTCCAACAACTGCCCGATTACAAAGCCCAGGACAGCCTTACCGATTGTTCCCCCGACCACTTCACGGGTTTTCGACAACGCTTCGTCCACATACTGGCCCGGATGGACCGCCGTCGAAAGATCGATGCCGGTTTCCCTGCTCACTAGGTCCATTATCGCACCGGCGTTGACGGCGTTATCGTCATAATGCACGAGAATGCTGCCCGTAAGCGCATTGGCATTCACAAGTTCGATTCCCGGGAGGACCCTTATCTTTGCTTCGAGTTTCTGCGCAATGAACGGTCTTCCCTTGACATACGGTGTCTTGATTCTGATTCTCCCCGGAACATGATGCAGATAGCAACTCATCTTTACTCCTTGATCGTCTTCAGATACATAGAACCCTCGCTCAATCCATGGGCAGCCGATCCAACTCCAACGATTTACGCGCCCCCACTCCATTTAAGCTTACGGGCCCAATGTTACAGTTATGTTTCGAATCTATTGATTTTTTGAGTCAAATGACGCTGGCGGAGCGAAAATCAGACGCGACGAATTTTTCTCAATAACTCATCGCGCGGCCTCATCCAGCTTGAGATATGCGCTCGGGTTACATCAATATCACGCAACCGTAACTAAAATGTCACATAACCGTGAGGTAACAGTAACTATAGTGATGCAGGATTAACAGGATTTCTGAAGCTGTGCGTGGATTGCTGCCGAACAGGTTTTCGGCTCGGCGTGATTGAATGCTCAGAGGCCAGGTATGCCATGCAACAGCGCATATCGAGAAGTTCGGGCACTTCAGTTCACGATCGTTTTATTAACTTTTCAATCAAGAGGGGAAAAATGAAAGTACGAAGCATACTATTGTGTACTGCAATTCTGTCTATTGTATTGACTCCCTTCGTTTCACCGGGGAGCGCGGCCGATCCGTTCGTAAAGCTGACTGGAGCAGGCGCAAGCTTTCCCGCGCCTCTGTACAATAAGTGGTTCAAGGACTTTCATGCGGTTCACCAGAATGTGCAGGTGGATTATCAGTCGGTCGGCAGCGGCAGCGGCATAAAAAACTTCATCAACAAGACAGTCGATTTCGGCGCGAGCGATGCCGCCATGAAACCGGAGGAGATCGCGCAGGTAGACGTTGGCGCTCAGCTTCTCCCGATGACCGCCGGCGCCATTGTTCTGGGCTATAATCTGCCGGACGTCCCCGAACTCAAGCTGAGCCGCGCGGCTTATACCGGCATCTTCCTTGGCAAGGTCACCAAATGGAACGACCCTGTAATTATAAAGGACAACCCCGGAGTGAAACTGCCCGACAGCCCGATCAATGTTGTCGTTCGCGCTGACGGCAGCGGCACGACCTTCGTATTCAGTCAGCATTTATCCGCTATAAATGAGGATTTTGCCAAAAGCCCCGGGACTAACACCATGCCGAATTGGGCAGTCGGGACCCGCTCCAAAGGGAATGAAGGGGTGACCGCAAGCATCCGCACAACGCCCGGTTCGATCGGCTACATCGAGTATGGCTATGCCATAGGCCAGAAGCTGCCGATGGCTATCCTGGAGAATAAGGCCGGCAAATTCGTCAAAGCCGCAACTCCTGCTTTCCAGTCGGCACTCGAAGCTGTGGAAATGCCCCCCAATCTGATTGCATGGCTGCCGGACCCGGCAGGTGAGAGCTCCTATCCTATCGTAACCTACACCTGGCTGCTATGCTACAAACAGTATGACGATCCCAACAAGCTTAAGGCCCTGCATGATGTGGTCGAGTACTGTCTGGTGGAAGGTCAGAAGAGCAGCGAACAACTCGGCTATATCCCTTTACCGGCCCCGGTCGTTGCGCAAGTCAGAGAAGCTTTGAACAACATCCGGGCTAAGTAGTAGCCGGGGTAGAGGGCTATGCCGCACTCAAACGAAAACAGTGTTGTGAATGCGTCCGTTGCGCGCGCACCGACGTATATCGAAAAATACGGGAATACCGTCTTTAGACTGGCTACGCACCTTTTCGCGTGGCTGACCATATTGCTCGTGATCTACATAGTATACACCATCTCAAAGCAGGCCATGCCTGCGATGAGCAAGTACGGAACGGGCTTCATCACCGGCACCACATGGGACCCCAACGCCAAACAATACGGAATACTGCCCGAGATTTGGGGCACATTGTACAGCTCTTTGCTTGCCCTGTTTTTCGGCATAGTGTTTGGCCTTGCAGTCGCTATTTTCATCAGTGAGCATTATATCTCCACGGCAGTGTTTTCGGTGTTGAAAGTCTTCGGCATTCAGTTTCATCCGGTTTGGGGCAAAATTCCCGATCAGTTGGAGAATCTGCTCAAAAACCTTATCGAACTGCTGGCCGCAATCCCCAGTGTCGTTTATGGGCTGTGGGGCATTTTCTGTGTGATCCCTCTTATTCGCCCCATGTGCCTCTGGATGCAGGCGAAGTTGGGATGGATCCCGATCTTCGGCACCACCCTGAGCGGTCCCGGCATGCTGCCCGCGGCAATCGTGCTCTCGATTATGATTCTCCCGACGATTACTGCCATAAGCCTCAATGCTCTGCTTGCGGTGCCGCTCAAGCTGCGTGAGGCCGCCTATGGGCTGGGGGCCACTCGATGGGAGTGCATTCTCGCGATCATCGTTCCCACCGCAGGGAAAGGGATCTTCGGCTCGCTCATTTTGGCTTTCGGGCGTGCTCTTGGTGAGACGATGGCCCTGGCCATGCTGATCGGTAATTCCAACGTTATCAGTTGGTCACTGTTTTCCCCCGCAAACACCCTGGCGGCATTGCTGGCGAACGACTTTGCCGAAGCCGGCCCCGATGAGGTTCGCGTTCTTATGTTTGCCGCCCTGATCTTGCTGGGAATTACGCTGCTCGTCAATATGGCAGGGGCATTAATACTTCAGCGGGCTTCCGCTGGTCTGGAAGGAGTGCGGTGACGGCAGATACTGTTCGCTCAACTTCATCAGCACTGCGACCGGAAGAGGCCGCCGTCAGAATTGATCTCTCCCGTTTGGAGAAATCCCTGCGCCGCCCGCGTTCGGCTTTCAATTTCCTGATGGGCGTGATGACGATGATCTTGACCGTCATCGCACTGGTTCCGCTTTTTTCGGTGGTGCTGATGCTGCTGCTAAGAGGCGGAAAGAGGCTAAGCCTGAGCTTGTTTACGGAACTGCCCCCTTCAGCCTTCGAGCAGGGTGGCGGGTTCGGCAACGCCATTGTCGGGACGCTGGTGATGGTGGGCATAGCGGGTCTGATCAGCATACCATTCGGAATTCTAAGCGCGGTGTTCCTGGCTGAGGTCGGGCCCGACACGCAAGTTGCGAAATTTGTGCGCATGGCGGCAAAAGTCCTGACGGGCTTTCCCTCCATACTTGCAGGCGTCTTTGCATACGGGGCGGTGGTCCTCATAACCGGTGGCTTTTCGGCGGTTGCCGGCGGGATTGCTCTTTCAATTCTGATGCTTCCGACAATCATACTCACTTCGGAAGAAGCGATCCGGATGGTGCCCTCGAAGATCCGTGAAGCCGCCATAGGAATGGGGGCAACGCAGATGCAGACAGTCAGACTGGTTTTGCTGCCCACCGCCTTTCCCGGGATACTTACCGGCGTCATGCTGGCTATCGCGCGGGCAGCCGGTGAGACCGCTCCTCTACTGTTCACCGCTCTTTTCAGTAATTACTGGCTCAACGCCGGCGGACATTTCGACTTCATGCAGCCGACAGCCTCGCTTGCCGTGCTGATCTACAACTTTTCAGCCATGCCCTTCGACAATCAAGTCGAGCTGGCGTGGGCTGCAGCCTTGCTCCTGGTTTTGCTGGTTCTGGCCGTGAATCTGCTGGGACAGAGCCTGTCGCGAAAGGCTGGACGCTAGGTTTTTGAAGTCACCGACCTAAAGAAATGAAGAGGTTCCTATGACTGACCAAAACAGTGACATCCAGTGTTTAAAATCCCTGGACGGAAACGGCTCCAATAACAGCGACAGGGTCGTTATCGACTGCGACATCAGGGAGCTGTTTTACGGAAAGTTCAAAGCAGTGCGGGATACCCGGATTCCTATCGAGCAGGGTAACATTACCGCTTTCATCGGCCCTTCGGGGTGCGGGAAGAGCACTGTACTGCGTTGCCTCAACCGGATGAACGACCTTGTTCGGGGTTTCCGCTTCAGCGGGCAAGTATGTTTCCAGGGCGCCAACATCTACAGTCCCAAGATCGATCCCGTGGCCATCCGCCGCCATATCGGCATGGTTTTCCAGCAGCCAAATCCTTTCGCAATGAGCATCTATCGAAATGTTGCTTTTGGGCTTCGCCTGAACGGCTACAAAGGAAACATCGAGGAACGGGTCGAGCAGACTTTACGGAAAGCGGCGTTATGGGACGAAGTGAAGGATAAGCTTCACAGCAGCGGGCTTTCGCTGTCCGGGGGCCAGCAACAGCGCCTCTGTATTGCGCGGGCAATTGCGACCCAACCTGCAGTGTTGCTTATGGACGAGCCTTGTTCGGCCCTGGATCCCATCGCCACCCGTAGAATCGAGGAGTTGATGCTTGAATTGAAGCAGAGCTACACCATCGCCATCGTGACCCACAATCTGCAGCAGGCTCAGCGTGTAGCCGACAAGACAGGCTTCCTTTACGTTGACACAACCCAGGGCGGGCGCACCGGCTATCTCGTCGAGTACGGGGATACCCAACGGCTTTTTGAGGATCCTCAAGAAGAACACACTAAAGACTATATCAGTGGGAAGTTCAGCTAAATAGCGGAATGTTTTCCGCCCGGCAGCCAAGGAACCGCACATGAAGAAGCAAGTGGCCCTCCTGGGGCTGATGCTTTTCGCAATCGTCTTCACGGGATGTTCGCGGGTTGATTCCGAACAGACCGCCGCGAAAAAACCCCCACCCGGCAGCGTGCTGCTCAGGGGCGCAGGGGCAACCTTTCCTTCGCTGCTTTACGAAAAGTGGTTTGCTCAATACCAGCAACTGCACCCTGAAGTTTTTATTACCTATGATGCCGTGGGCAGCGGCGCCGGAGTTGAACGCTTTATCGGGGTCGGCGCAGAAGCAGAAAAGCAGGTTGAGTTCGGGGCCAGCGACACGGCCATGAGCGATGCGGAGATGGTCAAGGTTCCACGCGGGGTAAGGCTCATTCCCATGACTGCCAGCGGTATAGCGTTGGCCTATAACATCCCGGGCCTGCGCGGGGAGCTCAAACTGAGCCGTGAAGCTTATACAGGGATATTCCTCGGGAAGATTAGAAACTGGAACGATCCTGTCATCAGGAGGTGCAACCCGGACCTGCAACTCCCGAAGATGACGATTGCCGTGGTCACCCGCCGTGACAGCAGCGGCACCACCTTTGCCTTTACCAAACATCTTGACGCGGTCAGCCCCGAATGGAGCCGGAAATACGGGGCGGCCAACTTCGTTGATTTTCCTTGCGGCCCGATGCGGGCCAAAGGTAACGAAGGCGTCGCCATGCTGATCGAGCATTCCGCGGGTTCGATCGGCTACGTGGGGCTTGGTTTCGCTCAGAAGTTGGGTCTCAAGGCCGCAGCACTCGAAAACAGGGCTGGACGATATGTCGAACCGACTTATGAAAGTGCGATGGCTGCCATGGCATCCGCCGAATTGCCCGAGAACCTGCGACTCTTTCTGCCCGATCCCGAGGGTGAAGACTCATATCCCATCGTCACTCTGAGCTGGATTCTCCTCTACCAAGACTACGATTATCCGGAGAAGGCAGAGGCCGTTAAAGGCCTTTTTGGCTGGTGCCTGGAGGCAGGTCAGACCTTTAGCCGGGACCTCGGCTATGTTCCGCTTGCGCCCAAGATGGTTAACCAGGCCAGTGCCGCCCTCAAGACCATCAGACCTTGATGCGCACCTTCATAGATACATGCGATGATCGCTCTGTCACAGAATCATTTCCAAGCGTGTTTGTCGTTACTGAAAAATCATTTTCCCGTCATACATTCGCAAAGTTCTTCCTGTAATCTCCCACAAACCAAGGTAGATGCCTGATGTACAACGCGGCGTCGAAATTGCCGCGCCCGAGCTTGCAAAGGTCATCTGAGAGGGTCTCTATATTCAAAACGCGGATTATGCATCACCAAGGCCGGAATTACGGTGCATCTCCGGCCATCAGGGCACACTGATCACGAATAAACCAGAGCGACTTTGCGTTTGATTACGAAACCAGGAGGAACTGTCATGAATAAAGAGGTACCCCAAGAATTCATAAAATCGTTGGGAATTCTTCTCGAAGAAATCATGAGGAGGCAGAGAGTGCTCTTTTCCGCCCTCGCGGACATCAATAGCGCCCGAGATCCTTTGGATATCGCCGATCTGGCATCTTCTCACAGCGACCGGGAATCGATCCATTCCATGCAGCACCGCAACTACAGGTTAATCCGTGAGATTTCAGCACTGTCACGGCGTATCAAGGACGGCAGTTTTGGTATCTGCGATGAATGCTCGGACTCCATCGATATCGAGCGCCTGCGGGTTCAACCGACTGCCACTCTGTGCATCAATTGCCAAAGGACACGGGAGATGGAAAACCGGGCCACTGCTGCATGATCCGAGACGCTCGATCGGCTTGGAAGGCACACTTTTCCAGCAAAATACCAGCCTGCCGAAATCGCATTCCCTTCCCCTGTCCCGGCAGGCCAAGGGGAGGGGAATGAGGCTCCATCGGAGTATAACGAGCGCGGTTTTAATCTTGTTTGCGCTAATTTGTTTTCACAAACTTGCCGATTGTATTGACGGGAGTATATCCAAACTTGGAGTCTTATACAGGTCCAAAGAAATATCGCGTAAAGGAGATTCCAATGCAGACAAGCACTATTTCCGGAATGGGTTACACGTCATCGGCAGCGGACTCACTGGCAGTCTGGACCCCTCTACAATTGACGCAACTGCAAACTTATGTGGAACAACGGATGTCGGTGAATGAGATTGCTCAGAAATTGAACCGTTCGGTTTCGGCTGTAAGAATCCAAGCTACGGCGTTAGGGTTGAATTTAAACTCTAAATAGTTTCCATCCGGAAAGGGTCCTTTTCCGCCCCCGGATCGTGGTCCGGGGCAGGCTCTGGCAGTGTCAATCAATCTCGACGCTCCGCGAGGCGGTACCCAAGTACGCCTCCGCGCAACCCCTCGATTTCCTAGCCA
>JBEKXG010000070.1:0-12580 GCA_049512295.1 Syntrophobacteraceae bacterium | reverse complement strand
AATTCGCCATCTTCATTCTCCTGTAAATTGAGTTTAAGATATTGTATTTGCTAGCTTAAGTAGCAGAAAACCGTCGACATCGCAAGAAAAAAACAGCCTTGGTCCTAAGTCAACGCCATTGTGCTGCCTGTTCGTCGGACTTATTATCAAACCATTGAATTATTTCTTTCTCACGAGATTGTTGTGCAAATGTGATATAAGGGAAGAACAGAACAAAAACGATTGTAAAATAAATGTACTTCTTCATTTTGAGTTCTCCTTACAGGGTCATCTCGCCCATAAAAGTATTTTTTCATAAGGCTTGTGTCCTTACTTGGACATCTAACAACCCTTCACTTTGTAGAAAGGAAACCAGCTTCTTACATGTTCCGAGACCAAGGTGCAGAGTCAGCGTACGGTCACATTTTTCCTTTTCCCCAACATCCCCTTCCATCTTCAATTCCACGATGCCTTCATCCCTATGTAGTGTGAAGTCCTTTTCCTTGAAAGGCCCTAAGGACTCAAATGGAAAGTTCCTCGGGGTTCCGCCTGTTCTGTCAAAGTTTCTTACAGAGATTTGTACGAAAATGCTCATAAAGATTTCCTCCGGTCGAAAGTAGTTTTGAGCCTCCTGATTTCATTAACTGGACAATTTACGATGCGGGCCGACCTATACTCCGATAGCTGGACAAAAGGACAAGCGCCCTCTGCGGCAAGACAGGCCGTTTGTCCTTTTGTCCAGTTTATTGATGGTTGTCTCTACTCGAAAAACATGACCTCGTTATGCATCTTTATTTGTCAGAAGGAGGCTTTTGGAATTGCCGCCCGAGTGCAAAACCTGTAGCAAAAGTCACGACTGGTAGCCCTTCAGAAGGCTGAATTAGCTTGGAAGCCATCAATACGCAAATAATACCTACGACCAGAATAGAAAGGAGTGTCTGCGACTGTAGAAATGAACTTTCATATATCGATCTTGACATAGGTATGGGAACGCCAGAACAGAAGAAGATGTTGTCATTGGCAACAATTAAACTAATGACGGAATAGACAATGGAGCACAATGCGGTCAACAAGGTCAGTGCGGCAAATAGAAACGCCATGGGATTTAATTCTGTACTTCGAAGAGGCCATAGATAGAACAGGCAAGAAGCACTCGCGATTAATATAAGAAGTGGCAGTAGCACGGCGACGATTGCCACGGTGATGTGCCTTGTCGTTCTACCGATGAACTCTGGCTTGTTTTGCAGATCAACCATTAATGCCTCCGTATGGTCAGTTTTGCTCAAACCGATTCCACCCAACTTCTAAGAAACAAAATACCACCCGTGAATCCGCCAAGCCCAAGGCGACAAAAGTTTCTTCCCGTTACCACGGGTGTTGTTGCTGGACAATTTACAACACTGTACGTAATGGCGGCGCGTTTTTCTAGTGATGATAGTGTGTTAGTGCGAGTCTGCTCTTAGCTATTGGCTTCTTTGTATCTATCTGATTTTCCATCTCGGCAGACCCTTTGATCTTTTCTTTGCGATCAGTATATCTGATTCCAATCTTTCCGTGCTAGAATTATTTTTGCCCGCCCGGAGGATAGGGCAACGCTGGGGAGGGGGCGGTCAGCCTTCCGCGCTACGCGAGGTGCGACGCAAGCGAAATAGCATTTCGTTATGAAAGAATGTAATGTAGTGTAATGTATAAGCCTATCTTGCGAGGATAATCACGGAGGCCTGTTACGTACGTGGTGGGGTGTAATTCGTCCAGGCGCCAGGCATGTCCTTGATTGCGGGGCTACCTTCAAAGAAGCTTTTGGGGACCGTTCCTGTTCATCGTTGGCGAGTTCAAAAGCGGCTGCTGATCATGTTGTACTCGCGTGTGTGGGGTCGTCCCAGCTCATTTCAAGACGGAGGATACTCTGCTGGAGTTGGGCGCTCTTTTGAGCTACAATAAGCCAATGTAAAGAACGCGAGACTCGCCCACATTTGCAGGACTCTGCGGCAAGTATTAGCGCTCCTTGCCGAGGGGGCCATGCTGGTTCACCCCTCGCGATTAGCATGTAGAAAAATGCTGCAAAGGAGAAAAGACATGGAACGATCCTTAAAGCCGTCGGAAATAAAAAAATTGAGCGTGGCTGAGCGCATGCTCATAGTCGAAGAAATATGGGACAGTATTGCCGCGGACCAGGAATTGATGGAAGTCACCGAAGCTCAGAAAAAAGAACTGGATCGCAGGATTGCCTTGCACAATGCAGCCCCGAGCCAGGGCAAATCATGGGAGGAAACCAGGGATAGACTAAAGGTTGCGAAATGAAGCGCCCACTTTTGATACGCCCTGAAGCGGAAGCCGACATTGAGGAAGCATATCGCTGGTATGAAGAAAAGATTGGCGGTCTCGGGGCGGATTTCCTTGAGTGTCTGGAAAGTGGTATGGAGTTAATTCGGAACAGCCCGGAAATGTATCCAGTAGTGTACCGGAACATCCGCCGGTTGCTGATTCGTCGTTTTCCATACGGGATATTCTATATTGCTTCGGAAAGTCTCATAACCATATTGGCGGTCTTTCACGGCCGCCGCGACCCGAAAGAATGGAGGTCCCGCAATTAGCAATTGGGTCAGAAGTGCATCGCGGCGAACAGGGGTCTGTTGGACGTTTTTCAACGAAGATCAGAAGAGGAGGCAGTGTCAAAGGGGTTTGTCCGTTTTTGGAGTTGGATTCCTTGGTGGGCGAGGATCAATTCCTCGCACTGCAAAAGATGAGCGAAACAGTCTCGGTCGCCTTAAATCCGTAATGACTGTCTGAGCCCTAAAGCAGGGCGCAACTCCTGTGGGAGGATTACCAGCCTTCGGTACCACCCACGGACCAAAGTTTTGCAAAAAGTGCGAATCGTAACCGATCTAAAACATTACTAATTTTGAATAGGCGGGAGAGGATTTGAACCTCCGACTTCCACCGTGTGAGGATGGCACTCTCACCGCTGAGTTACCCGCCCGTAAGCCCGCAACAGCACTGCGGGCTTTTCACTGCCGCTTCTTATATCTGAAAGGTTCGCCAAACGCAATACTCAATGCCGAACCATGCCTCAAACTGTGCCGAAAAATGGCCGAAAGAGGCCGAGCAACCGGATGGACACGAATCAGGAAGGCTTCCGCTTGCCGGGCGGCGGCGCCTTCTTCAGTTGCTCGACCTTCACTCGCTCGTAGTCCTCTCTTGCCCTTTGATCTTTAAAATCCATTTTGAGGATAGCCTCGAGTTTCTTGGAGGCTTCGGAATAATTTCCGGTTTCCTCGTAGAGGTCTGCCGCGAGCCTGTAGTATTTTTTCTCCTTTGGCTGGAGCCGAATCAGGTGTTCGAGTTCGCGCAGGGCTGACTTCTTGTCACCCAGTTTGGTCGCTGCCTGAAAAAGATATTTGCGCACGCTGCTCGAATCCGGGTTCTGTTCCGCCAGGCCACGGAAATAAGCCTGCATGCCTTTGTAGTCCTTCCGGTCTTCGTAATATTTGTACACCGAGTCCATATTGGCCGGGTTCTTGGGATCGAGTTTCGTAAGTTCCTGGCGGACCCGGAGCTCGCCTTGATCGTTTCGGAGCTTCTGATAGACGATCAGCAACTGGTTCCTTGATTCAACGTCCTTGGGGTCCATGGAAGCGATTGACTGCAAATGGGCCAGCGCCTTGTCATACTTTTTCTGATCGATGTAGAGCATTGCGGCGTTAAAGAGATATTTGCGGTTATTGGGTTCCATATGGAGGAGTTTTTCGTAGTTCGCAATTTGCCCGTTCTTATCGTTCAATTTCTCCAGGACGGGGATAAGGCTTACAAGCGCTTCCTTGTTCTGCGGGTTCTTCTGGACAATGGATTCGTAAGTGGCCTTAGCCTGTGCTTGATTTCCCTTCTTCTCGTAGAGGTCGGCAAGCAGGAGCCAGGTTTTCACATCATTTGAATTCTTATGCAGGTATTTCTCAAATCCGGCAATAGCTTCATCGGTTTTGCCGTTTCGCAGCAGCGTGACCGCCAGGTTATACTGGACATTGGAGTCCATTACGCCGGCCTTCTCGGCCCTCTCCCATGCTGAAGCCGCCTTTTGCCAGTCCTTGCCGTCGCTGGCAAGCTGGGCGATTTCGACCAGAACCTGGGATCGGTAGGAGCGGGGAATATCATGCTCATGTTTTTCGAGAAACTTCCCGGCCTGGTCGCTCGTCTTTTTCTTCTTCAGGTAGGTGAGAAATTCCTTGAAAGTCGGCTGCTCTTCGGTCAGCTTCAGAAGGTCGAGGTATACCTGGAGGGCGTCATCGGTTTTATTCATTATCTGATAGACGACAAGAAGCTTTTCGGAAATATTTCTGGATTTGCCCGATTCGTCTATTTCTTTGTAAAGGCGCGCCGCATCGGCATAGTGCTTGCTGTCAAAATAAAGCCCGGCCAGTTGTGTCTTAAGCAGTATGTTGGAGCTATTGTCACGGAGCGCCTTTTCCAGATAGGCTATTCTCTTATCCATATCGGGGCTGGTGTTTGCTCGATGGAGCCAGTCCTTGTAATCGAGCTGTACAAGGAGCGAGACCTTGCCGATCGGCCTGTTCCAGAGCAACACCCGCAATTCTACCAGTTTAGGGGTTTCGAACGATTCATGAGGGAAGAGATCTATTATCGTCACGCCGGGTTTTTTGCCGATTGCTTTCACGTCCACATCGGAAGAGGCCACCCGGGTTCCCCATGAGAGCCATCCGTCGGTTCTGATCCGGACAAGCCGTAGAGAATCCCTGGGATTTACGATGACCTGGGAGTCGGGAAGCAGGAGCAGTTCCTGGCCGTTGTGCTGAAAATGAAGAGCGATGAGTTTCGTGGGAAAGACCGTTAGCGAGGGAATTGCGCCTCCCGTGGCTATGACAAAAGCGGAAGCGGCGCCCAATGCGACGATAAGAACAATAATCACTACGGTGAAAAGGCGGGGTGACGATCGCGGCTCTTTCTCTTTTCCCCCCCCACCACGGTAGAAGGAACCGGGAGAGCCATAAGGATAACCGCGCTTTGAATTCATCACGGGCTCACTCCTTGTAGATACCGGCTTCCTCGTAGATTTTCAGGATCTCATCGGGCCTGAGCAACCGGTGCCGGCCCGGACTCAAGCGGCCAAGGCGCACCGGTCCGTAAGAAATGCGCCTGATCTTCAAAACCGGGTGTCCAACCGCCTGGCCCATGCGTTTTATCTGGCGATTCCAACCCTGGTGGAGAGTAATCCTCAACCAGGCGGAACTCGGCAGCTCCCGAATGATTTCCACGCCGGCCGGGGCCGTTACGCCCTCCTCGATCCGCACACCTGACCGGAGCTGTTCTATCGCTTTTCTGTCCGGATGTCCCTTTATTTTTACATCATATACTTTTGATATTCCATAGCGAGGATGAAGGAGGCGATTGGCAAGCTCCCCGTCATTGGTGAGCAGAAGAAGTCCTTCGGCGTCGTAGTCGAGGCGGCCGACCGGAAAAATCCGTACGCCGAAATCGGGGAGAAAATCCAGGACAGTCCTGCGGCCCCGGGGATCGGATGCGGTGGTTACGCAACCGGCGGGCTTATTGAGGGCGAGAATAATGCTCTTGGTCTGGAGAGAAACGGGCTTTCCGTCGAGGCGAACGCGGTCCGCCAGAGGATCGACGCTGCGGCCGAGTTCGGCCCTCTCACCGTTCACCTCAACCCGGCCCTGCCTGATCAGTTCCTCGGCGGCGCGTCTCGATCCGACTCCAGCCCGCGCGAGAAATTTTTGAAGCCGCATCACATCAAGGGGGCTTGAAGCCAGGAGCGGGAATTGTTCTTTGCTTCCCTCTACCACCTCCTCCTTATTCCGTCTTTTCTCCGAGCCCTGCGAGTCTCCGCGTGCGCCCTTCCGTCCTCTATGCTCCGTACTCCGCCCTCCGTCTAGATGCCTATGGCCCGGCGGACCAGTTCCATCGTGAGGGTTGACTCCCGCCTGGCCCTGGCGTTGCCCTCGGCTATGATTTGCTTTACGCCGTCCATTTCCCCCTCGAGCTTAAGGCGTCTTTCGCGTATCGGCGCCAGCCTGGAGATGACGTTGCGAATGAGAATCTTTTTGCACTCAACGCAGCCGATGCCTGCGGTGCGGCATCCCTCCGCAACGTGGGCGACCTCGGCCGGCGAAGAATAAAGCTTGTGATATGCGAAAACGGGTGAGACCTCCGGATCGCCGGGATCATGTCGCCTGACCCTCTGGGGATCGGTCATCATTTTCGATATCTTTTCGGTTATGTCTTTCTGGGATTCCGTAATGAAGATGCAATTCCCGTAGCTCTTGCTCATCTTCCTGCCGTCGAGGCCCGGAAGCACCGGCGACTCGGTGAGCAGCCCGTCGGGAATTGGGAAGATCTCGGATTTGTACATGAAATTGAACCTGCGGGCTATTTCCCTGGTCAGCTCGATGTGAGGGAGTTGGTCTTTGCCGACGGGAACTCCGTTTGCGCGGTATATGATGATGTCGGCCGCCTGGAGCACCGGGTAGCCGAGAAAGCCGTAGGTCGCGAGGTCCTTCTGATCGAGCTGCTGCTGCTGTTCCTTGTAGGTGGGATTGCGCTCGAGCCAGGGCAGGGGGGTTATCATCGCAAGCAGAAGATAGAGTTCGGCATGCTCTTTTATGTCGGACTGGATAAATAACGTGCACAGGTTCGGGTCAAGGCCGGCGCTTAACCAGTCGAGAATCATGTCCCAGGTGTTTTCACAGATTCCTTCCGGGGAGGCGTACTCGGTGGTAAGAGCGTGCCAGTCCGCAACGAAAAAATAGCAGTCGTACTGGTTCTGGAGCTGAATCCAGTTCTCCAGGGCGCCATGAAGGTTGCCGAGATGGAGGCGTCCGGTGGGGCGCATGCCGCTTAAAATTCTCTTCCTTTCAGCCATATCAGGCCTGATCTCCTTTATTCGGTGAATCGGTGAATCGGAAAAAACTCCAATTCTTAAATCCGGGTCTATCTGCTTCGCTGCGCTCTGTTCACCTGCTCTTTTACATCAAAATCTGCCAGAATAGATATATAACCGGGCCGACTACATAACTCCATATCCCGGAAGCGATCAGGAGGAGCACAATCAGCATTCCGTATCTTTCCATCCGCTCCATTGTCATTGCTACCCGAACGGGAGCCAGTCCCGCAACGATCCTGCCCCCATCCAGCGGAAGAATCGGGAAAAGATTGACTGCCATCAGCACCAGGTTGAACAGGACTGAGTAACTCGCCATTATGTGAATCGGCACGATTATTCCGTCGAATATGCCCTCAGAACCCGTAGCGCCGACAAATGTCAGATGAAAAATAATCGAACTCAGAACCGCAAGCACAAAATTGCTAAGAGGGCCGGAAAACGCAACCAGCGCCATGTCCCTGCGGCCGCCCCGCAAATTTGCAAAATTGACCGGCACGGGTTTGGCCCAGCCGAAAAGAAAGTGCGAACCGGTGAGCAGGAGAATTCCCGGAACGATAATCGTCCCTATGAGGTCGACATGTGAAATCGGATTGAGGGTGATTCGCCCCAGCAGCCGGGCTGTCGGATCCCCCAGTTTCTCGGCAACCCAGCCATGAGAAACTTCGTGGAGAATAATAGCGAACAGTAGCGGTACTATGGAAAGGACGATTTTCTGAACGTCATACATAGAAAGCCGATACTCCCTCAGTTTCGTTCGCGATCAAAGCGCGCATGCATATATCAGTATTTATTCTTTTGCTCCAGCCCAATTCGAGATTTTTTGCGCTTTCCAGCGGCTGGAACCCTGTGTTCGCTCAGCAGAAGTCTTTCCATTCAGGCGATTGATCCTGTTGGGAAAAGAGTTCGGGGTGCATGGACACCAGGAAATGAAACTCTTCGGAGCGATTCCCGACCTGTTTGTTGATCCTGGCGTCCAGAAGCTCTTCGAGCAACTGCCGATAGATCGGACCGGGGGGAATTCCCATCGCCTTGAGGTGTTTTCCCTTAAGCTCCGTCTGCACGTTTCTGTACCTGTGGAAATAATGGCTGACCGCCCTGCGCGTCGATTCCTTATCGGCTTTGCCCATCAGGAAGAGCAGTTCTTCGGGCCTGAACGGCAGAAGCGCCCGGTAAATTTCGCTCGGTTTTCGGTTAGACACATCCTGGAAAAAGGATTTAAGGAGCTTGCCTGCGTTTTCATTGGTCCAGAGCAGGCGGTCACGCTGGTTTTGCATTAAAAGAAGCCTGTCGCACGCGCCTTTCACATCCTGGATGCCCAGGTTTGAGAAAAGGCCGAGAAGATAGACCCACCAGCGCTCCAGGGGTTCGTCCAGAAAACTCAGCCGATACCAGGATATGACCTCCCGGAGCCTGCCGAAAAGCCCTTCCATTTTCCTGTCGAAATTAATTGCGGCGGCGAGAGCCGGCATAACGCCGAACTCAGCCATTCTGCGAAGCGCCGGAACGGGGTCTTCCTCTTCGAGAATGAGCTTGATCTCGTGAAGAAAACGATGGCCGCCGAGTTTCTGAATCAAGCCCATGTGGACGGCGTTTCGGATGAGACCTGCGGTTTGTTTGCCAATCCGGAAACCGAAACGCTGTTCAAAACGAATGGCCCGCAGGATTCGCGTGGGGTCTTCGATAAGACTCAGGTTGTGGAGGATCCTGACTATTTTCTCTTTGATATCCCGCTGTCCGCTGAAAAAATCGATCAGTTGGCCGAACTCGTCCGGGTTAAGCGCGACGGCCAGAGTGTTTATCGTAAAGTCCCTCCGGTAGAGATCCATCTTGAGGGAGCTGAATTCGACAATCGGCAGGGCGGCCGGGTGCTGATAATACTCGAACCTTGCCGAAGCTATATCCACAGTCTGTCCGTCGGGAAAAACAAGCATGGCGGTGCTGAACTTCTTGTGCAGCTTGGCCTTTATCCCGTGTTGCTCCGCAAAAGCCCTGGCAAATCCAATGGCGTCCCCTTCCAAAACAATGTCTATGTCGAAATTGGGGCGGCGCAGCAGCAGGTCGCGTACGAAGCCGCCCACCGCATATGTCCGGAACCCCAGGCTTTCGGCCAGCACACCGAATTCCCTGAGCATTTGAATTATGTTTTTCGGAAGCTGTTCGGAGAGGACGGACTGGATGTTTTTTCGCTTCGGCCAGTGCGCGAGAGACGTCTCATCATATAGCGCCCTCTGGTCGCTATGGTCGTTCAGCATGAAATCGAGCAGGTCGCGGCGAGTGATCACTCCCAGCACTTTGCCCTCTTCGACGACAGGCAGGATCCGCTGATGCCGTTCAACCAGATGGGTCTGGATTTCAACGAGGTTGGCGTTCGGCTTCACAGATGCTACATCCGTATTCATGAACTCGGCCACAGTCTGTCGCGTGAGGCCATGGAAAAGCGCTTTTTCAAGCACCTGTCGCGTAATCAACCCAATGAGCGCCCCGTCCTTCACAACCGGCATGGCGTTTATGTTGTAGCGCACCATCGTGAGTTCGGCTTCGCCGATTTCCACGCCGGGTTCAGTATGGACCGCCGGGCTCGTCATGAGGTTCTCGGCCGTGGGGTAGGGATGAATATGGCTCCGAAGAAGCTCCATCAGCTTTGCTTCGGCCTGAACCAGGGTAAGGTCCTTTATGCTGGCGGAAGCGGCGGTTGCATGTCCTCCGCCTCCGAACAGCGAAACAATCGAGCCAACGTTTACTTCCGGGATACGACTCCTGGCAACCAGGTAGACGCGGTCATCCATACGGGCCAGGGCAAATACCACGTCAAGGCTTTCGATATCGCGCAGCTTATGGACAAGCACGGCAAAATCGCCCACGTACCTGTCGATCGAAAGCGTGGTGACACATACCTCTATTCCCTGAAAATTATAGTTTTTCGCTGAAAGAAGCAGTTCATTGAGAAGGTTGATCTGTTCGGCCGTAAGTTCCTGGGTAACCATGTCCGAGACCACGTTCAGATCGGCCCCGGACCTGAGTAGAAAAGCAGCGGCTTCGAAATCTTCCGGCGTCGTGTTGTTGAAGGTGAACGATCCGGTGTCCTCGAACACACCCAAACTCATGATGGTCGCCTCATCGGCTGTAACCTCTATCCCCCGCTCCAGAAACAACCGGGTGAAAAGAGTCACCGTGGAACCAAAGCTTTTCACAATGGACAGGTTCGCCGTGACATCGTCTTCGGCGTCCGGGTGATGATCGTAGACATGCACCTCCAGGCCGGGTTTGTTCAAAATATCGACAAACTTGCCTATTCGGGAAGACTGCCTCGTGTCGACAAGGATGAGCCGTGTAACGTTTTCTATGTCGATGTCGCGAAGCCGCTTGAAACCGTATATGTAGACGGTCGATTTTATGAAGTATTCGCGCAGGGTTCGTTCCTGAGATCCGGGAAAGACCAGCAGGGCGCCGGGATAGAGCTTCCTGGCCGCAATCATCGATCCCATTGCGTCGAAGTCGGCGTTTATGTGGGTGGTAATGACTTCCATCCGGAGCAGTCCCGCCTCTCAGGGCCGTGGGTGGTATTTCCTGTGTATTTCTTTGAGCCGCTCTCTGGCGACGTGAGTATATATCTGAGTCGTAGCGATATCCGCATGCCCGAGCATCACCTGGAGCGAGCGCAGATCGGCCCCGTTTTCGAGAAGGTGCGTCGCAAACGAATGCCTGAGCATGTGCGGGGTGATGTTTATGGCAATGCCCGCTTTGCGCGCTCTGGTCTTAACTATCTTCCAGATGCCCTGCCTTGAAATCCTCTTGCCCCTGGCGTTGATAAAAACTTCGGGGACAAAGCCCTTCTTCAATAATTTAAGACGCCCATACTGCAGATAGGTCTTTAGAGACTCGGCGGCAAGCTCACCCATCGGGATCATGCGCTCTTTATCTCCCTTTCCCCGCACTGTCAGATAACCCGGCTCCAGGACAACCTGCCGCAACTGCAGTTCGGCCAGTTCGCTCACCCTCAGGCCGCAGGCGTAGAGCACCTCGAACATGGCCCTGTCCCTCTGGCCGAGTGGTTTGGCCGAATCCGGTTGAGCCAGCAAAGACTCGATTTGAGCGGCAGTGAGAGCCTTGGGCAGTTGCGGACCCAGTTTGGGAAAATGAACCAAAAAGGCCGGATTACCCTTTATCAGGCCGCCCCTTTCGAGGAACCTGAAAAATGTCCTTAAAGCTGCCAGCCTGCGAGCACGCGAACGCGGCGAAAATGAAGGGCCCAAGCGTTGAATATACCCGCTTATGCTCCCCGCGGAAACTTCCTGCCAAAAGGAAATGCCCGATTCTCTTAAATAATTTTGAAAATGCCTCAGATCGCTCGAATAGGCGGCAATGGTGTTCACGCTCAAACCGCGCTCGACCGACAGGTTGTTCACAAACAGATCGATTTGGGTATCCATTTGCGGCCCCGGGTTCAAATCTCTTCAGCTCAGTAAAATTTCTCAGCTAAATTGATGAGCTGGGATTAATTGATCCATGAGGGGCGTTCCCGCAGGCAATCGAATTGACGCCGTCCTCACGGGCAAGCTCTGGAAATACTTTCAACTCCAGTGCAAGTAAAGAGAAAACTTGAGGAGCAGAAGCCGGGCACGGCTTCATTGCGAGTGGCTGCCCGGAGGCGTAAAAGAGATCTCCACGCTCCGCGAGGGGTGGGGGATGAGAGCGACCCGGGATTTGGTCAATGGGAAATTGCCGGCGCGATATGGCGGACACGATAAGGCTGTGTCCGCCCGGCGTCCTCTGCAGGTTCTACTTTGTCCTGTTTTTTGAAACCTGCGTCGTATAGGTCCGGAAATTGTAGTCCACCAGCAATGAGGTCTGAACGCTGTCTGCGGTCCGCCTTGTCGATATGAGATCGATATTGTGTGTCTTCCCGGTTTCATCGGCAAAAGTGATCCGGGCGCCGTCGGCAAAGCCTCCCTCGTGGAACCATACATCAGGCGGAAGGAGCCATGTCTGCCCGAAGCGCTCTTCGAATTTGAAGAAATCGAGGGCGTCCCTCGGGAATTGCGCGTACATGCAAAGCTCCTCGTCTGAGGCGGCCCTCTTGAGCTTGGATTCGAGTTGAAGACGCCTGGCCTTCAGATCCTCGTCCGCAGCTTGCTGCAGCCCGGCCTCGCCGGCAAGGATTTCGTCCCACCTCTTGCCGTCCGTTCTGCCGCTCTCGAGCACCTTCTCGAAAATCCACTCGCGCGGATCATAGAAGGGAAACGGGCCGTAGCGCCCAAGGAGCAGCGCCTTCAGGTCGTCGGAAGGCTTCTCGTAGCGGCCGTGCAGTACGTTGCTCAGAGCGGTTGACCATAGAATCTGGCTGCCGGGGGTGACCACCCAGATGTTCCCCAGTTCCTTGCGCACCTCGATGAGTTCGCCGAAGACCTCGTGTGCCCGCTCGAGCAGTCCCGCCTTCTCAGCCTGCTCCAGAGCGAGGCTGGAGGCTCCGCCCGGCAGCTTGTGCCTTCTGACGGTAGGGTCGAAGCCGCGAAATGGGCTTAGGAATTTCTCATACAGACGCCGCTCGCGCCGCAGAATATCGGAGGCGTCCAGCAGGGGAGCGATGCTCAGGCCAGGGGTCTTGAACCCGTAGTCATTGAGGTTCTGAACGAGGCTGAGCGCCGGGGCCTGGCTGTAGATGCCGCCGTAGCCGTGATCGGAAACCTCGAC
>JBEKXG010000069.1:0-17597 GCA_049512295.1 Syntrophobacteraceae bacterium | reverse complement strand
ATTCGCAGGTGTTTGATGGTCTCTTCCTGAGATTCGACTCTTTCTTTCAGCTCTTCGTATTTTTTGACCAAAGCCAGGTATTCCTCGCGTGGGACGACGTCCAGAAGCGCGAGGAAGTCCTTGAAGGATTTGGTGAAGTTCTCTTGTGCTTCAGCCCAGACCTTCAGGTAATCGGGACTGCTTTGTTCAACCTTTTCCAGTCCGTAGAGCTTTCGAAAAAGGGGGGTAATCTCCTCGAAGCCTGCAAAGCCACTGCCCATCCACTTCGTCATGTCTTCGAGCTGTTTCCGGTTTTTCGCTGCATTCAGCAAAGCGTTGCCCCAGAACTCCAGAAATTGTCTATCCATTGATTTATCCCTTCTCATACGAAGAGTCGCATTCAAGCGCTCACGGCGTTGGCTTCGTCGTCAGACCCTCACTTCGTTGCGGGTCTCCGCTACACGCAGGAGTTTCAGGCAATGCGTCCAGTCCGCGCCCGATCTTTTCTGAGGGCGGACCCTCGACTCACTGTGGTGCATGCCTGCGTCGCCACCTTCTCGCCGCCTTGTTCATTTTGAATGCGACTTCGTATCAACCGGCCTTGGAACCGGCTTCTTGCGGGTCCGGGGGGGACGCTTGTGCAAAAGTCTTATTCCGGCCATGCCGGGCTTCCCCCTGCCAGGGAAGCCAAAGGAAGAGGGAAGACCAGGCATAGCCCGGGCCGGGCCGCAATCACTCGGTAAAGAATGCCTCCACCCTCTTGAAGCTCTCGTCTACAGCATTCTTGTAGCTCTCACGACCGTTCTTGCAGGCTTTGACCCATTCTTCAATGACCTTTTTGCCTTCGGCAGGAAGCCACGCGGCCTGTTCCAAAAACGTGTTCGTCGCTTTCTCCATCTGGTCCTGAAGGATGGCCATGCTGCTGAGTGTGTTTTCAAAAACGGTTTTGTTCAACTGAATCATCTGCTTCATCATCTCTTTGTGGTACATCTGGATCACTCCTTTCGGATAGCTGAACGTTCAACTTCGCCTCATCAACTCTGTGCGAGGCTAGCCCTGTTTGTCTGCTTGCTCAAAATAGGCTTCAACATTGCTAAAACTCCGGTCAACCGCTTTCTTGAATTCTTCACGGCCTTTCTCGATGGCCTGAATCCAATCGTTGAGACCCTTTCTCCCCTCATCGGGAAGAGAGGCCGCCTGATCCACGAAGTTCTTGGTCATCCTCTCAGTTTGCTCCTGCAGCAAAGCCATGGCATTAAAGGCGTTGTCAAAGGTGGCCTTGTTGAAATCGATCATTTGTTTTAACATTTTTAACGGCTCCATGTCTGTAAACCCTCCTGCATTTTTGGTATAAGCATTTGGTGCTTACTGCGTTTGCCCGGATGCGGGTATATTTTAATGGTTCCAGCGCGGATGTCAAGTGGGGAATGGTGCATCGCAACATACTTATTTGCTTCTGAGCAGAAGGCCGTGTTCCTAAAGATAGACGTATAATCAGGTAGTTAGTGAAAATATATCAATATGTAAATTGGTTGCCAGGATATGTGTGTTGCGTTGTGTCATGCAAAGGCCGACCCCTCATAGTCAGGAGAACCAAATGCCCGACAGAGTGTTGCTCAAGAAATACGCCAACCGGCGACTCTACGATACGGAGAAAAGCACCTACGTCACTCTCAGCCAGGTCTCTGAAATAATTAGAGAAGGCCGTCAGGTTAAAGTGGTCGATGACAAAACGGAGGAAGATGTAACGGCCTTCATTCTCACCCAGATCATCCTGGAGGAAGCCAGAAAGAACAACAGCCTCCTGCCGGTAACCCTCCTGCACCTGGTAATCCAGTACGGCGAAAATGTACTGAGTGAATTCTTCGAAAAATACCTGGAACTTACCATCAGAAACTATCTTGCCTACAAAGCAGCTCTCGATCAGCAGTTTCGCAACTGGCTTGAAATGGGCAAGGACCTTTTTCCCCATGCACCAACACCCCCGTCCCCCTTCGCGCCTCTTGACTCCTTTTTGGACCTTTTTTCGAGCTTAGGCAAGGGTGCAAAGAAAGATCCCTCCTCCCGGGAATAGGACCTGGCCGGGGAACGGCCTTCGGAGGGCCGAGCACCGCCTCGCCACCGAGAATCGGCGTGCCGTTTCGGTTGACGCCCCTGACAGGCCGGTTGCGGCACCGGCTAAAAATAGCAACGGTGAGTCCAAATCTCTTCCCGGAGGTCCTTCATGTCCTTCTCGAGCATAAGATACAGGGAGGCATTCTGGATCGCTATTCCCCCCAGATGAGCAAGAGCGGAAAGCAGTTTCATTTCATCTTCGTTGAATTCCCTCGGCACGGCACTGTAGAGCCGCAACACCCCAATTACGCCCTGCCTGGTCTTAATCGGCAGTGAGAGAAGGGAAACAATGCCTTCGCTTTCCTTTTCTTTTTTGTGTTTCACTCTTGGGTCGGCGGCGACATCCCGAATCAAGACCGGGTTGCCCTCCATCGTTTGCTGGATGCTTCCCTCGATAAACAACGGTCCCCGGTTGAGATACCGGTCGCTTAGACCGTGGCCGGCCACACACTCAAGCTTTCCGGTCTTTTCATCCAGAAGCAGGACGGCCGAGGCTTTTACTCCCGTGGTTTCCGCAACATTTACGGTGAGGGCGTGCATGACCTCTTTGATATTAAGGCTTGAATTGATATCGACAGCCAAATTCAGAAACAACTTGGTGTTCTGCCTGATCTGTTCAACCAATCGGGCATTTTCGATCGCCATGCCTCCCTGTTCGGCCATGGCGGATGCGAAGTCGATCTCCTCGCGGGAAAAATTCCTTGGACTATCGGTAAAGAGAGCAAGACCCCCAATGAGCTTGCCTTTCACCATCACGGGCACCACCAGGAGGGAAGCCAGTCCTTCAGCTTTCTTCAAATCATGACCGTCCAGTCTCTCGTCGGTAGTGCAGTCATAGGCAAAGAAATGACCTTCCTTCTCGAGGATAGGCACCAGTTTCACCGGGTGGGTGAGACCCTTCTTGATATAAGTTTCCGACAAGCCCTTGTGGGCTGCCGCCCTGAACCGGTCCCTTTCTTCATGATGAAGAAAAAGCAGAGCGGCTTTCACTTTCATGGTTTCAAGGGCGCTGCCGGCGATCAGTTCAAGCAGTTCATCCCTGTCCAGAGTCGTTCCGAAGGCTCTGCTGACCGTGCAAATGGCGCCGAAGTAATCCTTGTCTTCCGCCGCTTTCATGATCACCCTCCCTGAGCTTTGAGCTTTTTTCGTTTACCTGGAGACGGTCGACTCTTACTACCGGCCTCCGGCTTCGGCATGTCACCGATGGGTGATCGAGGGGCAACAGCTTCCCCTTCCATCCCATCTCTTTCCAGCAGCCAGCGGGCGATTTTGGGAGCGAGTTCCTTTTGGCATTTGGCACTCACATAGATTCCAATGTGGCCCGTATCCAGGCACAGGTCTTCCGTGTCTTTGCTGCCAACTGTGCTCGTCAGAAGATCGCAATTCTCGGGGGGAACCAGATGGTCGAAACGGCCATAGATGTTCAGAAGAGGCATGGTAAGGTTCTGAAGATCGACCCGCTTGCCTCCCAATTCCATCTTGCTTTGAATGAGCAGATTCTCTTGAAAGCAGTCCTTTATGAACTGCCTGAAGACTTCTCCCGGGACATCAGGGCTGTCGAATATCCATTTCTCCATGCGGATGAAGTTCTGCACGAAGACCTTGTCGCCGGCGTTTTCAAAGTAGCCGATGTACTTGTCGAGCATCAGCCGGGCGGGATTGAGCAGCAGAAAGCCAAGGTTCAGGAGGTCCCCGGGCATATTGCCATAAGCCTCCACCACGAGATCAGGGTCAAGGGCTTTCACCCAGATGTTGAGAAGACCCTTGTCCGTGTCGAAACTGCTTGGTGTTACCGTTGTGATCAGGTTCTTGACCTTCTCCGGGTGCAATGCCGAGTACATGATGCAAAAGCTTCCCCCCATACAGATGCCCATCAGGTTGACTTTAGGCACACCATGCCGCTCGCGAATAAAATCGACAATATTATCCAGATAACCGTTAACGTGATCGTCAATGCTCTGATAGCGGTCCTTGCGCGTGGGATAGCCCCAATCGATCATATAGAGGTCAATGCCCTCTTTGAGCACATTTTCGACCACACTCCTTCCTGGCTGGAGATCGAGCATCGTCTCTCGATTAATCAGGGCGTAAACCATGAGCAGAGGAGTTTTGACGCGAGCCTCAGCCAGGGGAAGATAGTGTTTGAGCTTCACCCGATCTTCCTGGTAGACAACTTCGCACGGGGTGGTGGCGATGTCGGTTTCAAGCGGGCCTAAAAGGACTTCCGCGGACTTGAGGAGGCGTTCCCGAGTCTTTTCCACATCCCCGGCCAATTTACTCAAGATAAGGTCTACGGGGATTTCGGCAGCATTCATATTAGACCTCCCTTATGTTGACGACTCTAACTTCTTAATTTTCTTAGCCATTTCCTTGACGGTCTTTTTCAGCGCGTGAAACTCCTTATAAAGCTCGTCCATTTCCCTGTTCGTCGGAATGGGGAGGGATTGCAGGACATCCACCAGCACTTAATCCCTGGCCAGCTTACACTCCTCTACTGCGTTGAATGTCCTGTTCAAAGACCGGACATGTTCCGGCAACTTGAAGAGCGTCATGTAATGGCCTTCAAGAACCTTGATCCACATGTTGTAGTAGTCCTTGAAGTTCTCGGAGAGCTTTCCTTCACTGGCTTGCTCCTCAATCTTCTCCTGCATCGCCGCCACGGATTTTTGCACCGGGATATTGAGCAAATGGAGAAATTCGGTTACGGCCGCCTCCAACTGATTGAGCTTGTCCAACGCCGTATTCACTCGTTCCAGATAAAAGCGGGTCAATCCTACCTGAGGCGCCTTGAAAAAGGGTTGGAACTCTTTTTCATAGAAGGCCGTCCACTCCTTGAATGTTCCCGGTTCGAGTTCTTCAGAGCTGAAGGCTTTGCCTGCCTCACCGGCCTTCCCAATGTTTTTCATCCATATCTGATAAAGCCGGGAATACCCGTCCCAAGTGGTGCGGACTATTCTCATCGCGGTTTCGGGTGATGTGGCGGCCCCCTTAAAAATTGCCTCCAGCGTTTGCGCAGAGCCAGGAGCCAAAGATGATATCTGCCATATTTTCAGCAGCGCCTCCCACCCTTCCTGCATCTTGCCAAAATCACCTGCGGAGGATGACGTTGAGTTCCGGGCAGCGCCAGTGGCTCCTGCAGACCATGTTTTAGCTGCTGAGAGCCAAAAATCAGCCGCGGGTCTCATCCAGTCGGCAAACATGGAATCGGGGCTTCCCTTTTGTTTGTCGTCATGATCCATAATTCTCCTCCCAATGCACCCAGGTGCAAGGCGGGTGTCGACTTGAGGCCCTCACCAAAAGCTCCCGGGGGAGTCCTCGATTCGGACACGATCACAACATTTCTCATCTACTCACCTTGACCATGGGGGTGGCGACATATCCAGAGGCGATGGCGACGCAGCGGATTTTGTTGGCGAGACCGCGCCGGAAGAGTTCCGCCGTGATCATGATGAGCTCAGCGGTGCAGGCAGCACCTGCACGCCGATCCTCTCAAGCAATTCCAGATCGAAAAGAATCAAGTCAAAGCTACCGCTTCCGGCAAGATCGAGACCGCCTTTAACCGTGTTTGTTGCAGTTACCAGGCCGGGAGAAGTAGTTCCTCCTATCAATCGGCACATCGGAAAAGAGGCCTCAAAACCAGGACTGGAGGCAGGCTCGCCGCGGTATAAGCCTTGCAATCCCACGAGCGCCAAAGTAATCATCAACCTGCATAATGCAACAGACGAGCGGCATAGATCATAGAATGTACCTTTAGTATGTGAGCGGCCCGATCGAGCTTATCGGCAACAAGCCCCGGCACGAAATATTCAGACATATGAGAGGCCGGGAAAGGACGACAATCTGAGTATTCGAGATGCTCATGCACTTCGGGTTGGCTCGTGGTCGTTTGGATCACCGGTATTTTCATGACTTGCACTACGAACTAGAGATATGGATAGAAAATGAATAAAGCTCGGGAATCACAGCTTCATTTACATTGCGTTATTCAAATGCGAACCTATAATAAGGTGGACTAGCTGAGATAATCCACCTTTCGTCCACATGGCCGATGTTTTTTTGCTAATAAAAGAATGATGAAGGAGCCTCACGGTGACAAAAAAACTCGTTGAAATCGCATCAGAAATCGTACAAACGCAAGTATCTTTAACTCCCATGACAGCCGCCGATATCACCTTAACTCTTCGACAGGTCTTCAGCACTCTTCAGGAGATGCAGCAAGCTGAATCGACAGGAACTAACATCGCAATACCCAAGTCGGCTGCAGAAGCAATTCAGGAAGGACTTCCGGAAGAAAAGCCTGCGCTCACGCCGGAGAATTCAATTCAAAATGACAAGGTAATCTGTCTCGAATGCGGCGCCGAATTCAAGCAGCTCACGCAGAAGCATTTGTCTTCCCACGCCATGAGTCAGAAAGAGTATAGAAAGAAATATGGTTTCACAATGCGGACGCCGCTGGCTGCAAGATCCCTGATCAAAGCCAGACAGAAAGCTGCCAAAAAAAGAGGATTACCGGAGAAGCTGAAGCTGTTTTTGGAAGCAAAAAGGCAGAGCAAAGCACAGGCGTCCGCTCAAGCGGCAACTGAGACAGTGGCTGCCGACAAGCCTAAGCAGACGAGACTTCGGAAGAAAAAGGCATAATACCGGCGAACCCGTACCTGAACAGTTTGAAAAGATAACATACCGGACAGGAAGTAATGCGATGGCCGGCAAGGGAATGATAATCGCTATTCTGGCTGTTCTGCTTACGGCTACGGTATCGTGGGCGTTTGGCACCGGAGGAATGGGAGGTGTCGGGAGCGTCCCTGCCTACCTTCTCATGCCGGACCCGCCGACTAACGTAACCGCAAGCGCGGGCAACGGTGAGGCAACCGTCAGCTTCAAGCCCCCGAAATCAGACGGCGGGAGCCCCATAACCAGCTATACGGTGAGATCGCACCCCGGGAAAATCAAAGCCTCGGGCAAACAAAGCCCCATAACCTTGAGAGGGCTGACAAACGGAAGAACCTATACTTTTACAGTAACGGCAAGCAATTCAGTCGGGACCGGGATCGATTCCGAACCATCGAACAGCGTGGCCCCAAATGCTGAATGAGAATGAAATTATTTCTCCATTCCCCGTTAAAGAGTCGGGGTCTTCGTAAGGCCCCAAGGCGCAGGCCAACTGATTTTGGATTCGAGGAAAACGGTTTTCCTGACAACGGGGGAATAATCGAGTTTGGTTCTGAGGGGAGGATTATGGAAATTCCGACATACGTCACTATCGAAGAGGTCCAAAGAGTCTGCCAGGCGCTCAACATAAGGGACTGGACCGCTCTGGGCGAAGCAGTGGTTCTTCCGGAAGAAGCTCTCGCCATTTTAGGGGAAATAGACGCCAATGGGTTGGAAATCGACCCCGAGGACTTCCGACGTGGACTTGAAGTCGAACTCGAGCACGGAATACGGTATCAGAGTGCAAACGTGACCAATAACCATCCGATCTTGACCGGCAAAATCGTCCTTGCTCATCTCAAGGAGACTCTGGACTACTACGACCGGCTGGAAGTGGCCGAACTCGAGGGCGATCTCCTGAAGGCCGCACTAGCCGGAAATTCCGAGAAGCTGCTCAGATTATTCAAGAAACTACTGCTGGCAAAACATGCCTTGACCGCCGTGGAATCAGGGCAGATAGGCGCTGACTGATAAGGGCCACACTCGGGAAACCGGCAGGTGCATGGGACACGGGACGTTTCCGTGCGGTGGAATAATTTTTGCGCAAAGCGCCATCCCTCAATGACCCGGTTGACAAGAAAGAAAACCACAATGGCCGTTAAAATAACGAGCGAAATTTTCCAGGTCGGGGGTGGGCCGCTCACCTTGGCGGAGGATGCGGCGATTTATCTCATAAGGTTCGGCGAGGAATCCGCCCTTGTGGACGCCGGGTGCGGCAACGACACGGAGAGGCTGCTCGAAAATATCAGAAAGGCCGGAACCGATCCCGAGAGGCTGAAGTACCTCTTTATCACCCACTGCCATTTCGACCATACCGGCGGCGCAGCCGAACTCAAAAAAAGGACCGGCCTCCAAGCGGTCGCCCACAAGCTCGACGCTTCCTACCTCGAATCCGGCGACAACCGTGTCACCGCCGCAAGCTGGTACGGGTCCGTACTGACGCCTTTCAAGGTGGACAGAAAACTTTCCGGAAACCGGGAGGAAATCCTTCTTGGCGGCAGAAAGATCGAGGCAATACACGTCCCGGGGCATTCGCCGGGATCGGTGATCTACCTTGTTGAATCGGACGGGCAAAAAGTGGTTTTCGCCCAGGACGTCCACGGCCCCCTGGACCGGAGCTTTCTTTCCAACCGCAAAGATTACCTCGCCAGTCTTAAGATTTTGCTCGGCCTTGACGCCGACATCCTCTGCGAAGGCCACTACGGGGTCTATCGGGGTAAGGACGCAGTGGCTGGCTTCATTGGCCAGTTTCTGAAATCCACGTGATCCGCGAAGTCCTCGACGAGTCCAACGACAAAATGGGGCGCAGGCAGGTTAATATACGCCTCAGGACAGCATGCCGATGAAATTCCCTAGAGGCAGCCCACGGCTTCCTCCAGCTCCTGCCTCTTAAATCCAACAAGCACCTTGTTGCAGACGGAAATAACAGGGGCGGCCCGTGCGCCTCCGGAGAGCTTTTTCATCTCCTGCAATGCTTCGCTGTCCGTGGACACGTCCACCAGTTCGAAATCGACTCCCTTCTCTGACAGGTATTTCTTTGCCTGGTCGCAAAGACTGCATCCGGGAATCGAGTAGATTTTGATCTTGCCGGCCATACCAGCGACTCCACCGCCGTTCACAGGCGACCGTCCCTGCCCATCAGGCCATATCACCTAAGACCGGTGAATCGAATTTTTATCAACAACTCAATCACTTGGCAGAGATTTTCCTCAATTCTATTGTAAGCCGTCTCAGGTGTTCCTGCTCCTCTTTTACGAGACTTTTTATGAGTTCCTGGTCCTTTCTACCTGTCACGGCTTCCTCGATGCCAAGGAAGAAAAGGACCGAGTCCTTTTCGAATTCTATGGCCAGCTTGAGGGCGTCCTCGGCGTCCCGGATTCGGTCGACCCGGCTTTTGGCACTGGCGCTCGATACGAAAACGTGATCGTCGGCCATCATTTTGATGTACTGATCCATTTCGTTTTCCGGGTCCCACACTGTGGAGGCCGTCGATTCAGGGGGAAGCTGCGCCCTGAGGGTTTCGAACTTTCTCTTGTGCTCGATTTCCTGCAACGCAAGGTCGGCAAAGAGCGCCCTGACCTGAGCGCTCTCTATGACATTCCGGCTTTCTTCGTAGAACTTCCTGCCATTTTCCTCAATCTGAATGGCGATTTTGAAAACCTCTCCCGCATTGAAGCCGTAACTCATCTGGGAATTCCCCTTTCAACTCAATTTAACTGAGGAGCGCGATCAATTTTCCTTTTCGAAATCTTCTTTGGGCGCGCCGCAGACCGGGCAAACCCAGTCATCGGGCAGGTCTTCGAATTTAGTTCCCGCAGGTATTCCATTGTCCGGATCTCCTGTCGCCGGATCATAGACGTAGCCGCAGACCGTACATACGTATCGATCCATCTCTCATCCTCCTCGTAAGTGTGGGTATTTGCCATTAATGGGAAACAAGCAGTGAGATAATATAAAAGCCATTGTTGAGGAATGCAACCGGGAGGCAAAACCATCTTGTGCGGACTCGGGTGGAATTCGTACACCGTTCATGGAATTCCGGACTTCTTGCCTTATGGCATCATCCGCCAATATCTTTACGTGAGCCCCGATTCGAAGAGCGCTTCCTCCAGATTCGCCTCAGACGAAGCGCGTTCGACACGACCGAAACGGAGCTCATGGCCATTGCCGCGGCAGCGAACATCGGATTGAGCAAAATGCCGAAAAAGGGATAGAGCGCCCCGGCGGCGACCGGAATGCCGACCGAATTGTAGAAGAACGCCCAGAAAAGGTTCTGCTTGATGGTGCGCATGGTCAGCAAAGAAAGCTCTATAGCGGAAGCGACCAGCAGCAGATCGTCCCGTATGAGGGTGATGTCGCTTGCCTCGATTGCTATGTCCGCACCTGCCCCGATTGCAATTCCAACGTCTGCCGCGGCCAGGGCTGGAGCGTCATTTATGCCGTCGCCCACCATGGCCACGACCCTTCCCTGCGACTGGAGGCGCCGAATTTCGTCGGCCTTGTCCCCCGGCAGAACTTCGGCGAGGACCCGTTCAATTCCGGCCTGGCGGGCGATTGTATCCGCCGTCTGCCGCCTGTCGCCGGTGAGCATCACGACCTCCAGGCCCATGTTTTTGAGAAGGGATACGGCCCCGGGCGCCGATGGCCTGATCGTATCGGCAAGCGCGATGATTCCGGCCGGCTTTGCATCTTTTGCCACGAATACGCATGTTTTGCCGGATTTTTCCAGAATTGCGGCGCTTTCATCCAGGGCGTCCGTGTTTATCCCCTCGGATTCGATAAATTTGCGGCTGCCGATAATGATTTTGCTGTCGCCCGACCTGCCGCGGGAGCCGAGTCCGGAAACGGATTCAAAATCGAGGGCGGCATCGATGCTTGTCCCCAAGGCTTTTTTGTCGAGCGCCATCTTCACTATCGCCTTTGCCAGGGGATGCTCCGACAATATCTCGACGGAGGCGGCCAGGCTCAAAAGGTCTGCCTCGGAGAACCCGGGCGCTGCGAGGATATCAGTAACGTCCGGTTCCCCCCTGGTTATGGTGCCGGTCTTGTCGAATACTATCGTGTCCAGGTGGTGCGCGCGCTCGAGGCTTTCGCCGCCCTTTATGAGTATTCCATTTTCCGCCCCGAGGCCGGTGCCCACCATCACGGCCGTAGGCGTGGCCAGACCCATTGCGCACGGGCATGAGATTACCAGCACGGATACGAAATTCAGAAGGGCGCGGCTGAGGATATTCTCCGGCACGGCGAAATACCAGATGATGAAGGTAACAATGGCGATCACGATAACCGCCGGCGCAAAAATGGAGGCTACTTTGTCTGCGAAACGCTGTATGGGGGCCTTGGACCCCTGAGCTTCCTCGACAAGGCGGATTATCCGGGCAAGAGCGGTTTGAGCCCCGACCCTGGTGGCTTCGAAAACGAAACTCCCGCTCTGGTTGATGGTCCCGGCAAACACCTCATCGCCGGGCTTTTTGGAAACCGGCATACTCTCGCCGGTGAGCATGGATTCATTTACGGAGGATTCCCCGGACATAACAGTCCCGTCAGTGGGTATTTGACCGCCTGGCCGTACAACGATATTATCGCCCGGAAGGACCTGGTCGACAGGCATGTCCATCTCTTCGCCGTCCCGGATTACGCGCGCTGTTTTCGGCGTGAGCTTCACCAGCTTTTTTATCGCTTCCGAAGTTCTGCCCCTGGCCTTGATCTCAAGAAGCCTGCCGAGCAGCACAAGCGTTACGATCATGGCCGCCCCATCGAAATAGACGGGTGGCTCGAGGCCGGAAACGGTAAAAAATTGAGGGAAAACGACCGCAAAAGCGGAGTAGATGTATGCGGAAAGTGAGCCGATGGCGACCAGGGTGTTCATGTCAGCCGTCTTCTGGAGGGTAGCTTTGAGCGCTCCCTTGAGAAAACGGCCCCCGACCCAGAAAACGGCAGGCGTGGTGAGGACAAGGAGCACAAAGAGCATTACCTGGTGGGGAACGGCGTGCAGAATCGGAAAAGAATGCTGCATCGTCCCGGCCATTATCAGGACGCTGAGCACTGCGCCGGCCGCCACTTTGCGTTTCAGATCGGCGATTTCTCCGCGCCGTGCAGCCTCAACCGGGTCGTCCGCCGCCTCCTGATATACCCCGAGGTATTCGTATCCCGCCTGCTCGATTGCCCCCCTTATCGCCGACCAGTCCGCAAGGCGGGCAGAATAGACTATGGTCGCCCTGGATGTGGCAAGATTTACAGACGCCTGTTCTACACCCTGGACCGAGTTGAGGGCATTTTCCACTCGCCTGACGCATGCCGCGCAGGTCATTTCTCCCACAAGAACGGTCGTCTTCCTGAGGGCCTTTTCGGCTGGAGCCTCCAGTTGCGCGCCGTAGCCGAGTTCTTCTATCCTGCTCCGGATTGATGCCTCGTCCAAAGCCGCCGGGTCATACTCGACAAGCGCCTTGGAGGTTGCGAAATTGACGGAGGCGTTCGCAACCCCCAGGAGGGATTTTAACCCTTCTTCAACCCTGTTCACGCATGCCGCGCAGCTCATCCCCTCAATATGGACAGTTTGTCTAGCCAAGCTCATAACCGGCTTTCTTGATCTTCTCCCTCAGAAGGTCGCCGTCCACGGGACGGGTCTCCTCGAAAGTAGCTTCCCCGGTGGCAAGGTCCACGGCGACGCCGCTGATTCCCTCAATTTCCTCGAGGGCCTTCTTCACTGCCTTCACACAATGCTGGCATGACATTCCTTTAATTCTTACAGTTTTCATGCTTCACCCCTCAAAAAGTCAACTCCTGAAAAAGAGCAGATCGGCAGAAGAGGGTAGATATCCAAGACATCAGGTGACTTGCAAAATGATGTACACGTCACCCCTGCGAAGGTGATCGCCGGGGAGAAGGTTCCCCATGTCCTTGAGCCGCAGCCGGGTCCCCGTTTTTACTCCGTGCGGGATACGCACCGAAATCAACTTCCCGTTTCCGAGATGGGGCAGCCTGATTTGCACGATATCGCCAAGCCGCGCCTGTCCTCGTGAAATCTTAAGATCGTATGTGAGGTCCGGCTCAATGGCATTCCCTGTCAGCCTTCCCGGCCGCCGGTGTTCGGGCCGGACGCCGAAAACCTTCTTCAGGAAGTATTTTCCAGCCTCTTTACCTGCTCTTCCAAGCAAAGAAAATCCCGACTGAAGCAATCTGCCAGGTTTCACGTCCTCCGGGGCGGCGTCAGCCGCAGGGCGGCCGGCACGCGGCGGCCGCCCGAACGGTTTGCCGTAGCGGACCACCCGAATCCTCCCCGGACCGAAAACTAAGCCCTGAAAGAAGATGTTTCTTCCGCCGAAAAACAGATTGTTGATAAACGCCGGATCGAACCTCATCCCCATGCGCGCAAACTCTTTTTCCATTTCCTGAAAGATATCGCTGGAATGGCCGCTCGTGAAAAAATCCCTGAATATTTCATCCTGCGAATAACCGAACCCGCTCCCCGGGGCCCTTCCGGGCTGATATCCAACGCGGCGGTACTGGTCATACTGAGATCGCTTGCCGGGATCGGAAAGCACTCCGTATGCTTCATTGATTTTTTTGAAGCGCTCTTCGGCCCGGACATCGCCGGGGTTTCTGTCCGGGTGAGTCTCCAGGGCGAGTTTGCGGTATGCCTTCTTGATCTCTGTAGCCGAGGCGTCCGGTGAAACGCTCAGCGTGTCATAGTAATCGAAATTCGACATCAGGCTCTCTGTCTTTCTCCTCTCATTTACTGCATCAGTGAAATATAGAACCAAAACAGCAGAATGGCAACTAAACAGAAAGAGTACCACAAGATGGGGGTGGAATCCGTTTGGAAAGTCGTGGGGGATGGGGGAAAACCGGTTCTCTCACCCCGGCCCCGCACTGCCTAACCGATAGCTGCTTGCGCCCCCCGGTTTGCGCGGCTAAAAATCGGGGTCCTTCAACAAGGAGGTTGCCAAAGCCGTGCTGCTTCTCTATAATGACCGATACTGCCGAAGTGGTGGAACTTGGTAGACACGCCATCTTGAGGGGGTGGTGGGGAGACCCGTGCCGGTTCGAGTCCGGCCTTCGGCACTGCTAAAATACTTCAATAAATTCGATATGTTACATTGGGTCACTGGTTGCTTCCACCTTTTTATACAATCAAATCATATACTTAATCCCCCTGTGCCGAGGATTGGCGTCGGCACCGATCGGGTGGTTTCCTCGCATCAACGCCTGTCTCTATCATCTCTGATTGACGCAATTTCGTAAAGACTGTATCCTTTTGAAACCTCACATCTTTTCGCATTCAAGAATCGCCGGTTTCGTTTGCGTAGGCCGGTCAATCCATTGTCAATTGCATTGCTGTAGTGAAAAGATGACCACAGATGCTTGTACCAGCTAATGTCCGCAATTTGTCGCAAAAACGGGAAGAATCATGGCTGAATCCACGGCAACTGGCCCTGACGCAGTGCCCGCGACTGGCGATCCGGGGGACGACACCGCGCGTCGCTATCGCTATCAATGGACATACGCCGCCATCGTTTGCTGTACGCTGCTGGACGACACATTTGATGTCGCAGAAGTGTTCTGTGAGCACCACGAAGATGTGCTCATCAAGCATAACGATGGACTATTTTTAGGGCTGCAGAGGCTCCTTTGCCAGATTCTCAAGACTCGCGAACGCTTTTCCACGGCTTTTTCGCTCGTTTCTCTTCCTCTCCAACCATCCGTTATATGCAGCTCGAAACGGACAGGATCTCTGTCATGTACTTCGGACGATCAAGGCTGCATCCGCGCCAGATGGCCTTCCCGGCCCGCTCGCGAGAATCTTGAATCATATAGCCAGAGAAGCCGGTTGCTCTCCGGAGGTGGCTTTTACCGCCCTTTCCAAGACCCAGGCCAGAGACGATCTCCCGAAGCTTCCTGATATCGAGGTTCGGCTGGTCGATACCGAGATTTATCGCCTCGCTAGGGGGCGAAATGGCCGCAGGCTGCAGTTCCTGTTGATTGACTCGGATTTGGTTCGGCCCACAACTGAGCTACCAGGGTTTTTGGAGCGACGCATGGTAGGCGAAACTGACGCCCCGAGCCTGATTCCATATTACTCTGGACCATGAGAAAAGAAGTGAGATTTCCTGGGTTAAAACCGCAGGAGTGTAGTATTATTCCGTGTGCGCCCAGTTGTTTGCATGGGAATGAGTTGCTCTTCGACACTGCGCAGCACGAACTGCGGTTGGCAAATTACCAAGTGAGAAAGTAGCTTTTGCTGTAGTTCTCTGAGCGCATATCTTGATCTAGTCTAGCTCAGGAATTGTCGGCAAATTGGCTTATGTTTCCGTTAAGATGGCACTGAAGATTATTGGTGAGCGCGTGACATCTAATGCGGAGACGAACACGTTACAATCCGAAACGCCGGATACGACAGGAGTTAGATCAAGATTACTTGAAATCGCTTGCCGACTCCGTCAACTACGGAGGCAACCCCGAACACAAGAGGAATCCGGGTGATTTCGGCTTGACCTCACCTTCGCATCCGCGCGCCGATAAAACGATGTGTGATAATGTGGGAATCTTCTCCAGAATGGAAGCGGCAAGACTGCTCGAGGAGGGGATCAGGAAAGGATTTATCAGCGTTAAGGAGCGAAACCGATACCCTCAAAACGTCTGGGTCGTAAACGAAGAGGGATGGCCTTTGGAAGCCCAACTCGAAAATCCCGGAAAGAGGAACCTATCATGGATATCCCATGGACGAAACCGACCCGTTCCGTGAAGTTGTATTAGAAAGATGGAATAGAGTATGAACCCTTTTTCTATCGATTTCCAATGGCTGGCACGAGAATCCGGGGATGCCATCGCCCGCACCACCTTGGCTGAAATCACGATCACTGCCAACGGATGGAGGGCTACGGAGATTGAAGACCTGCTGGCAAAGACTGTCCGGCCGGGCGTTCGGGTTTCCGCTTTTGCTCTGGCGCAGTGGTTCGCGTCCAACTGGTGGAGACTTCTTTGGGAGCCGGAAAGGAACACATCATCCTGGAAAATGAGCCACAAAGTTGGGGCCGCCGGAGAGGGTTACCTCTGGCCCGACCTCACCTTCATCAGCGACGGTGAAGCGATTCTGATTCGCGGCAGATCCTCACCACAGATATCGAAACAACCAGTCCGCTATCTGAACAGCTTCGATGTAAGCGTTCCTGCCAACGAATTTGAAGGCGGAATGCATTCATTTATCGAGGCAGTTGTTAGAAGATTGTCAGATACAAAGACACAAGCGGCTGAACTTGAAGCTCTTTGGCAGGAAATTCTCGTTGAGCGGAGCGATCCTGAGCTGGCGTCTTGGCGAAAGCTTGAAGCGATCATGGGGTATGATCCCGATGAGGCGCCCGACCAAATTATCGAAGCCCTCAAAAGTGCGGCATCAGAATATGGACCTAGTGCCGTCGAGGAGATGGCGGTGGAGTCTATGGAGAACGCCGTCGCCGATATTGAGACCCTTTGGGGCGCACCGCGCAGGGAAGCCTTGCCAGTCGTTATCCCCAGTTTCGATGATCTGAAAGGTCAAATCAGTGGGATAAGATCATCGCTCTTCCCTTGGCAAAGAGCTACGGTGGCTGCACGGATAG
The DNA here is from genome assembly GCA_049512295.1 of Syntrophobacteraceae bacterium. Classification (GTDB taxonomy): domain Bacteria; phylum Desulfobacterota; class Syntrophobacteria; order Syntrophobacterales; family Syntrophobacteraceae; genus SbD1. Next base: position 1,197 of record JBEKXG010000069.1, on the reverse strand, counting down.
CCCGCGAGGTCTGGTCATTGAGCCCTGGTCCTGTTTCGACCTCCACTCTCGCTGACGTCCTTTCAGTCGGACAGGACTCCTTAGAAAACGCAATTGATGTCCAAGGGCCGATGAATGCCGGCTTTCGCAATGGAGACCTGAACAACCTGAGTGTTTTCCTGAAGAGCACCATTCCGGTCGGCCGTCGCTTCGCACTGCTACGGCTTGTTGGAGATCATCTAACAGCTCCGCAACGTGAGAGGTTGCTTCCGGCTACTCCAAAAACCAGGACCCAGCGTCAAAAATTCCAGAGGGCATTCGCGCAGGAATTTCTTTGCCCATATTCAGACTTGGTTAGCTATCTAAAATCAGACGAGCCAAGTGATGAAGCCATAGAAAATGCGGCACACTATTTCGATGTTTCCGAGCGAATGATTGAAACGATCTTGGTAAACAAGGGCGATTTCGAACGTTCATACCTCTGTTGAACAAGACTACGGTGGAGGTCGCAACCGGCCGCCATGGTCAAATAATGAAAAACTCCTCGGCGACAGGCGGGCAAATCGAGCATTTGCTTTGGTTTAACCCGTGCCCCGAATTGTCACTCGGTGATGTTTGGTAACGCTCGGTGCTATCAAACTTGCCGTCCATCCGGAAAAACTCAATAAAATCAACTATCGGCCTAATCCGGCCTTCGGCATTTTTGCCGCAAATGTTTTTCAGTTGAAACAAGCAGTTAGAGATCGATGCCGAAGATGTCCTTCGGCATAAGTTTTTGTGAGAAGATTCAAGACATCTGATTTTCCCACGAAGGTCCATCAGCCTGAATCGAACCGTTGAATCAACCCGCTGCCATCCCCTTTCGTTGCACACCTCGGATTGCCCCCCTGGCCCGCTCTTAGAGTGTAGCTGCCATTGAATCGGCGACATTGTTGGTACAAACGACCAACCGTTTGCCCACCCACCACCAGCAGGTCCAGATTCACATGAGTGTGAACAGATCCTTCGCTGTCTCGATCATCCCCTGGTGAATGAGCTCCTTAGGGAGATGGATGAGGTCAGGAGAAAATGGGGCGAGGAGCGTCGCACAGTTGAACGGGATGCATTCGATCGGATGATGTGGATGCGGACGCCGGAGTTCGCTTCTCGCGAGGCAAAAGAACCGGTGAGAACATTGCGGTCGGATTCGGAATTTTGAACGTATGAAGGGTCTTATCA
>JBEKXG010000068.1:0-12764 GCA_049512295.1 Syntrophobacteraceae bacterium | reverse complement strand
TTCGCTGACCGAAATCGGACCGGCAATCGCGAGCGGTTGTATTTGGAAATCAGATCCGCCTGGTACGCGAAAAACCTTTGCACCCTCGATCGAACCGGAACCCTTAATACCAAGAGTGCTCTGCCGCACCCACCGCGCCCGCTGCATCGCCGGAAGCCTGTGCTTCCAGGGAATTACCGGGGCAATCTTTTTTTCGCCACCCTCTGTCCAGAACGGCGAGGGAATACACACTTCACCCTCTTTTGACATCGCGGGACGGCTGAGGGCAATTTGTGGAGCCGCAGCGCGCAGATTCGCATATATGTAACGGGCAAAGGTGAACTGGCTCTCGACCGTTCCGCCAAGCACCTTTTTGCGTTCCGAAGAACTAAGCAGGGGAAGTGATCTGACGGACTGCGGAAAGGACCCGCAAATCAATCCGGGAATGAATATCTGGCGGAAACAGAGCCCTCTGACATCGAGCACGCCAAGGATCTGGATCCCGGCATCCTCGAACCCGCTCTTCTGAATGGCTGTGCGCCCTGCCGCTGTGGTCAACAGACCCAAAAACTCGTGGGCGTTCACGCGGGTTTCCCCAAAGGCCGTTTCGAACTCGGAGATTAATCGAACAAGATTGTCCCACGTGATCCGGTCCAGTTCGTTAGCCAGCACCGGAAACTCCAGACCTGTCCAGATGCGGCGCAGGGTCCCGGTCCAGTTTGAAACAGATTTCACGCCCTTGTCCAGAAATGGAGCTATGGAGGCCCTGATCATGCTGCACGCATCGGGAAAGAGCTGTTCCGCCGAATCGCGAACGGCTCCGAGCAGAGCGTCCATTCCGCTTTCGATACCGTTTTCACGCCAGTTCCTGTCCCACAGGCTCAGGCCTCGGCTCCACCGGGAGAATGACCCGTAGTATGGCGAGCGCAGAAAAGCGAACAGGTCATTGCGCTTTTCACCGCCCAGGGCGCATTGAATCGGGAGGAGTGCGGCGTTGTAAAGCCCCTGGCGGGACAGGCCCCGGTCCGGACAAAGGTTGTAGGCCGCCCGTTCTCCCCTGAGAGGCTCGCCGAGTATATCCCGGAGCCTGTTAGAAATAGCCGGGCTGTAAAACTCGGAATCGCAGAGCACGACCGCTATCTCGTGAGGCACATACGTCCTGGCCGCGATCAGCAGGTTTTCCATAAGTCCCGTGATTTCCTGCTCCGGATCGGAGTAAACCAGGAATTCCGGTTGAGCATCGCCGGCCGGCAGGGCGAAAAATAACGCTCCTGCTTTCTTTTGCAGTTGCTCGATGAGGTGTCTTTCCAAGTGGCCGGCAAATTCGAAACCAACGAAGGCCATTTTGCCGCAATTGGCCGCTTGCTGTAGCCTTGCCGCAATTTTTTCAGGAAGACGCGCAGGGTGGAATAGTCCGCTCACGGCGAGCCTGGCCTCAAAAGAGCGCCAGACCAGTCGCCTCCAACCTATCAGCCGGTTTACGTCTGTGCCTCCTGCAGGGTCTATTGCATATCTTAAACTCTGCTCGAAGCTCTCGTCGAGCAAATGTATCAGTTCGACGTCAGGTACCAGCGGTTCGGGCGGGGGCGCTTCATCCAGACACTCTTTCAGATATTTGTACCTTAAGAAAGAGGATGAAGCCGGCAGCTCCTCAGGCCACAGTTCTGTCCAAAAGCTTTCCATCCAACGATTCAGGGTGAAGATTTTAGGTGTATCCCACCCGGATTTCCCCTCTTTGATTCGGCTCAATCGAAATTGCCGCTGTATCTGGTGGACGAACCTTTCGCTCTCGGCCAAAACCGTATAGCCGTCTTCGAGAAGGGCGAGCAGCCTGTTCTGAAGGTCATGATTGGTCATCGTAATTAAACTTGGACGCGATCAGGGTGACTTAACGCACTTTTGCGCCGGCGATTTGTTAAAACCGGCGAAACAGAAACTAGCTTTGAACGCAATTAGAGGCTATATAATAGAACTTTCTTGCTCTAAAGTCGCTAAATTATGCTTCCGACAACAGCGCGCAGGAAACAAAAGTGAACTGCAAAAACGTCTTCTCCAGTGTTTTGGAATGCATCGGCAACACTCCGCTCATTCGCATAAACCGGATGAACCCCAACCCGGACGTCACGTTTTATATAAAATTCGAGGCGAAAAACCCGGCGGGTTCTGTCAAGGACAGGGCGGCCCTTTCGATGATAGAGGCGGCGGAGCGCGACGGACAGCTCTTTGCCGGAAAGATTATCGTCGAGGCAACGAGCGGCAATACCGGAATCGGACTGGCAATGGTTGCAGCGGTGAAGGGCTATCGCGTCCTTTTTACCATGCCGGAGACCGCCAGCCTGGAGAGGCAGAAAATCCTCAAAGCGTTCGGTGCTGAACTCCTGCTCACCCCCGGGGCAGTGGGCACCGACGGCGCAATCGAAGAGGCTTACAATCTGGTCAGGGAAAACCCCGACCGATATTTTATGACGGACCAGTTCAATAACCCCGCCAACCCTGCCGCTCATTATCACGGAACGGGACCGGAGATTTACGGGCAAACGGAAGGCAAGGTAAACATCGTTGTGGCAACACTTGGCACGACCGGGACGGCCATGGGAATCCTCAAGGCTATGAAAGAAAAAAATCCGGCCATCAGGGTTGTCGCCGTCGAGCCTCTGCCGGGGCACAAGGTCCAGGGACTCAAGAACATGAAAGAATCCTATGTCCCCGGGATTTTCGACCGGTACGCTCTGGACGAGATCGTCCATGTGAAGGACGAGGATGCTTTCGAGGCAGCCCGAAGACTGGCCAGGGAAGAGGGAATTTTTGCCGGTATGAGTTCCGGGGCTGCGATGGCTGCCGGAATGCAGATAGCTTCCGCCATGAAGGAAGGCGTGCTTGTTGCCGTCCTGCCGGACGGGGGAGACCGATATCTCAGCACAAACCTGTTTACGACCATGCTGGAGCCTGACTTCAGGTTCTACAATCTGCTGGGGCGGCGCAAGGTGGAGTTCAAGCCGGTCAGGGAAGCAAAGGCGCGCATTTGCGTGACAGGGCCTCCACTGGATCAGTCGCTTTCGATCGCAGATGCACGGCGATTTTTGCTTGCCGACCTCCTGTCGAGGTTTTTTGAAGCAAAAAACTTTTCTGTCGATGAGGTCGTTCTCATTCCGGATTTCGACAGCCGCACCATAAACAGCTCGATTGCCGCAGGAATGTGCCTCGGGCCTTACACGCAGCAGCGATTCGAATCCTTTCTGGGCGACCTGGATTCGCTGGGGATAAACAGGGCCTACCGGTATCCGCGCACGACCGAACATCTCGACACGATAATAGACTTTACCCGGAGCCTGATCTCCAAAGAGTTCGCCTACGACAAGCTCCGCTCGGTCTACTTCGACCTCTCCAGGAGCAGCAGCTACGGAAGACTCTCCGGGATCGACCCCAAAAAAGTTCGCGCGGGCAAAACCGTTGACCTCAGCGCCTATGAGAAGCTCAACCCGAGCGATTTCGCGCTGCTTAAGCGGTCAACCCTCTCGGAGCTCAAAATGGGCGCGTACGTCAAAACCGACTGGGGTAACGTCCTTCCGACGTGGCACATATCAGCGGCTTCGGCGGCCATCCACGATCTTGGACCACAGATAGACATAGTGGTAAGCAGCATGGATTTTCTTTTCCCGCACCTGGAAAACGTGAGGGAAATTGGTGAGGCCCTTACAGGCAAGCCCTTCGCCAATATCTGGATGATCGCCGAGCGTGTCTGGTCGGCAAGGAAGGGCAAAGGGACCGACCGGGTGGACGAGAGCAAGCCCGTGCGGGAGCTTTTAGAAATGGGATACTCGGCCCGCGAGGTGAGATACTGGCTCCTGAGTACTCATTATCGAAAGCCGATCCAGGCCACCTCGGACAATATCTCCAACACCGTCCGTGGACTGAGGCGTGTTGACGAATTCATAGTTAAGGTCCGGGCTTGCGGCGGAGCGGTTGGGGATAACAATCAACTCTCGGAGATGGCCAGCACTCTCGATCAGGAATTCCTCGATTCGCTTGCGGACGACCTGAACGTTCCGCGCGCTCTTGCTTCCATATTCCGCTTCATTCGCCAGGCAAACCCGATAATCGATCAAACCGGGGTGAGCAGTTCATTAAAACTGCAGACCCTGGAAATATTCCACAGAGCTAACTCCATTCTGGGTTTTTTCGACCTGAGTTCACATCTGCTAAGCCCGACTGAGGAAAAACTGATCCGTGATCGCGAGATTGCGCGAAAAGAGAAAAACTGGGCCGACTCTGACAGAATAAGAAACAGTCTGCTAAAGTGCGGCATCCGCGTAATCGACACTCCAGCCGGGAGCAGATGGGAATATTGCATGCGGGAAAGCCCCGACGAGAGCATCCTGTAGGTTGCAGCAGCTTCAGCTTGACTGAAATTTCTTGAGCAGCGGCAGCAACGCCCGGAATTCCTTCGTGCCTGCCCGGTGCAGCAATTCAAAAATGATCATCTCGGTGGAACTGATCACAGCGCCCGCCCTGTCGAGGCGTTGCATGCCAATTTGCTTGTCAGAGGCGCTCCTCGATGTCACTGCGTCATGGGCGATGTGAACGCCATACCCGAGACGCAGCGCGCCAACGCCGGTGTGGAAGATGCACACGTGCCCTTCCATGCCCGCCAGAAGCAGCGTCTTGCGGCCTGTTTCACCAATTGCCCGGGCGATGTTTTCGCTTTCAAAACAGTTGAATTCCAACTTGTCCCATATTTTAGGCTGTGAAATCTTATCGGTCAGTTCGGGCAGGAACCCGCCTAATCTCTCAGCATTTTGGACCGAGCACAAGACGGGAATCTCAAAAAGCTCGGCGACCTCGATGAGAGCCGCGGTATTGAAGACAGTGCGGTCCGGGTCGAAGCAAACGTCCAGCATTACCTTCTGAACATCCACCAGCAGCAGAATGCAATCCCGGCGATTCAAAAACTCCTGATAACTATTCATGCGTGTTGGTCTCCGATCTGTTTGTCAAATCAAGCAATGGCAATGGTTTTTGGAAAGTCGAAAATATCATCCTCATTAGTTGTGACACTTTTGTGACACCCATCAGTTTTTTGCTCACGCCTGTCGGTCAGTCCATCCAAAAAGCTGATCGATTTCTTTTTGTGCGCAGGGCTCAAGTGTGCATACCTCAGGGTCATGGTCATTGTCTTGTGGCCCAGAATATCCTGGACGTCTTTCAGCCTGGTTATAAATCTTTATAAAATCGGGAGATATGAGTTTAATTTCTTCACTGAATATCTCTTCAGTTGGTTTTTTCGGTAAGCTCGATGCAATGACCAGTTGTGAGCCGCCTTCGATCTGTACGTATGTAGTTATGAAGTATTCTCTGCATTGGTACCTGGGGCATCTAAAGACCAATTCGATTCTTCCGAATGCGCACATGGCTCCCTGAATGAAAGCAGGGTCAATTCCAAATCCGCAGCGAGGGCAAGTATCCTCATACTTAGGGATTAGCACACCCTGAGCTTGGTCATTGTAGTTTTTGATGCTCACTTGAGGCATTATCATTATCCTTCATGCAAGTGTATCAGGCTCGGCCGAAACCGTGCCGTTTCTGGTTTGCACTGCGCTGCTCTTCCCCTTCAGTCCTCGCCCACCGAAGGTGAACGATTTGTTCGAGGAGGTTTAGGGAGCCACGTGCGAGGATTTTTTGAGGGCTGAGAAGTCGGAAGGCATGATTTCATTCTCGAGCATCTTGCGAAAGACAGCATAAACATCAGTTGAGCTGCCTTCCTTTCTGAGAGTGTTTTCGTCGTTAAACCACGCAAAGATTATATCACGCAAATCGCTCCGGAATTGAAAGAACAATCGGTAGCGAGGAGGTAATAATTCCTTAACTCTGCGCCAATTATTATACTTAGTACCTAATGTATTGCCGAGCAAAAAACGGGGGTTATTAGGGTTGGCAGGGACATATTCAGTAATGCATTTAAATAGTCCCGCCAATAATTTGAATTTCGGATGCGAACGAAATCCTTCAGGGTCGTTTTCTTTTAGGAACGAAACGTCTTTCTCAAGTTCATCAAGCAACCTTTGAAATAAAATGAAGAAGTAAATGTTCCAGTCGTTGATCTTCATGTTTACTCGCGAAGCAAGTCGGCAATTCTTTTCATTTGCTCTTCATCGGCCTTGACCATGATTGATGGATTACTTTGAATAAGCGCATCTACCGAATCTATGAATTCATAAAGATCATTGTCTATAGGATCGAAGGTAAGTAGTGCACCTCCTTTCAGATGTTCTGATATAATGTTTTCTGCGTCTTGTTCTAGAGCAATGCATTCTTCCTTATTTATATCAACCTCGTATATAAATGAAAGGAAATCATTACTAACTGCGTACTGGGACGAATAGGTATAAATTCTACGCTCTACTAATAGCTTGTACACAAGTGTTAGAGCATTCTGCAAAGCATCCTCGTCTATCTCGTACTTTTGGAAAACTGCGGGCATGTTCTCTAAAGCTGTTGCAGGGCGTAAAGTTCCATCCGGGCAAAGGCGGAACCATGCGTTGGCAAGTTCTGCCGCTCTGGATATCCTGCCAGATGATATGCAAATATCCATATTCGTTGCAATTATGTGGAGATCGGTGGGATCTGCCAAGTAAGCCTTCCACGCCATTTCCACCGCTTCCTCAATCCTAGCCAGCTTGCTAAGCGAGACAGCATAGTTCAAATATGTAAGCTTTCGGGGACCGAACTGGAGTGCCTGATTGAAATAATGCCGGACGTCATCAATTTTGTTTTCCAACGTGGCAATCACCCCCAGAAGGAGAAAACATTGATCAGGATGCTTTTCCCGCAGGGCGTTAGCTTTTTGCTTGAATGGATTTAAAACAAACCTGTTATGGCGATCCACGCGTGGAAGCATGTTAATTTCATCAATCAGACTTCTTGTTTCTGTTTGCGGAAGGCTGGGCATCAGTCTGCTTTCAAAATGGTTCGGACCCTCATTGCCTTATTCGGCAGGATGCGCGAGATTCTACACAATATTCGTGGATAGTAAACACTTTTTCGGAACTCGCCACTGCGATGTGAAAGGAAATGTAGAAAGTGACACAACCCCGCCATGCTGCACTAGAATCGATTTTCCCGCCCCGGCATGTGCGATTTCATCGTCCGTCTTCCTGTGGGGAAGCAAGGGCAGGCTGCCTTTCCCTGTTCGGTGCGAGTCCTGCCCCTATGTGCTCATCATCTCTACCGGAGAACCCGCTCCATAATTTTGCTTTCTTCCTTCATTTGCCGTTTCCATTGAGCAAGCGCTTCCTGAAACCGTTGCTCCGCTATCCGGTCGGCTGCGGCCTTCATCGAAGGCATTGTCAGCTTAGAGGTCGTCTTGAGCATTGCACGGGTCGGCTCAGGTGGAGGGGGATCTCCAATACTCGGATAACGAAACCTCCGGCTCGTGTCCGGATGCAGGATGCCGTTAATCCTGGCCTCTTCCGCCGCCTTCCGTTCCCCCATGATGGGATTGAGCGATGGGAATTTCAGACCCTCAACTCGTTTTTTCTGCATACTCGGAAAACTGAGCATCGGTTTCGCCGGGTCCTTCCCGGAAGAGCAGATCGAGGGCCATGGCCGCTTCTTTTCCCGAGGCTACGGCATGAACTACGCTCTTGGATGCGTTTACGAGATCTCCCCCGAAGACTCTTGGCCCTCCCTGCGTCAGGACAGGCACGCTGTTGTTGAGGCGCAATACTCCTTCCCCATCCTCGGGAGGGAGCATCCACTGCGCCGCGGCCTCTAATCCGCCCGCCTTGAAAATCCGGCTGATCCGAATCGTCTCTGTCTTTCCCTCTGCCGGACCGGCGGATACGCTCCCGTTTGCATCCTCGGCGGCGGGGCCGCAGCCTGGTTCTGTGGCCCGCGCTTCACAAAGTGTGAGAAGATACTTCCCGTCCTCCGCCTCGATCCGCACTGGAGTCAGCCGATCCCGGACCTCTACGCCCTCATCCAGGGCCATCGCGATGCCCTCCCTGGATGCGGGGCATATCCTCGCGCCTTCGCCGGTAGATAAGAAGGGCCTTTCCACCAAGGCGCGCCACGCAGCGGGCCACCTCGATCGCGGTATACCCGCCGCCTATGACCGCGATAAGTCCTTCGAGGGCGGAGGCATTACCCGCCGCAACCTTCCGGAGCAACTCCAGCCCGTCTTCGACGCAGGGCAGGTCCTCGCCGGGCACCATCAAACCGAGACCCCGCTCCAGGCCGCATCCCACGAAAACCGCGTCATGGGCGCTTGCGGCCCGCGCCAAAGATTTCTCCCCGACAGGTTTTCTGCAATGGATGCGCACGCCCAGCTTTTCTATGCGCGCGATTTCGCCTCTAAGAGTGCCGGGGGGCAGACGATAGGACGGGAGCCCCCAGCGCAGAACCCCTCCCGGCTCGGGCATGGCCTCGTAGACATCACAGCCGTAACCGAGCAGGGCCAGGAAATAGGCCGCCGCAAGACCGCTCGGGCCCGCCCCGGCCACCGCGATCCGTTCCTTTTTCGGGGGGAGCCGATCGAGGTGGGGTTCCAGCTCGTAGCGGGATGCCGTATCGGCGAGGAAACGCTCGATGGTGTGGATGGCAACCGCTTCATCGAACCGTCCGCGATTGCAGACCGCCTCGCAGGGGTGATGGCAAATACGGCCGCATATCCCCGGGAACGGGTTTTCGACGAGCAGCGTTTCCCATGCCTCTTTGAAAAGCCCCTGGGAGGCTAACATCTGAATTCGGCTGATGTCCTCGCCTGCCGGACACGCCACCCCGCAGGGTGCGGTCTTTTCGTCGTAGCGGGGTCGCAGAAAACGCCAAGCCCCTGTCTTATTGGCTTCCGTCGTGAGATGGGACCTTGCAATGAACAAAGGGGTGGCTTTCAGGTCTTTGCAAGACATGGCGGTTTTGATCCTTATAACGCAGCGTGCGTGCCGTTTGCTTCGGGCTTTGATGCACTCGCGGCCTCGCTTTCATTTGAATTCTTTCCTGTGAGTCCTAGCAGGTCCACGGCATCATAAGCATCTTTTGCAGCCAGGACGTTCTGTTCGAAATGCTCCGGCATCTCCTCTTCAATGGCCATGGCGACCGCCTCCATGGGGGGGCATTCCCAGCATCTTTGCAAGCGCCCCCATCACCGCAGTATTTACGATCGGGTGGGTGCGCGTTCCAAGTTCATGCTTCAGGGCGATGCGCGTTGCATCGACCAGAGCCAGCCGATACCTGGAAAAGAGTTCCGGCCTGGCAGGAAGCCGCGGCGTATTGAGAAGGACCCACCCCCCCGGCCGGAGCCCCTGCGTGACGTCCACCGCGTTCAAAAGCGTTTGATCCAGTATGACGAGATGGTCCGGCTGATAGACGTTGGTCCTTACGAGTATCTGCTTCGAATCGACCCGCAGATACGCTTCCACCGGTGCTCCGCGCCTCTCCACCCCGAAGAGCGGAAAGCTCTGGACCCAGTAGCCCGCATCAAAAAACGCCTTCGCCAAAAGTATCGTGGCTACTACGGTCCCCTGACCGCCGCGCCCATGAAAGCGAATCTCCAGCATGGCTTTTTCCCCTTGAGCGAGGCCTGCGGGACTCTCGGCATGCGGTCGTCCCGAGTGCCCACAGGAAAAGATCAGCTCTTCCTCCAGACCACTGCGAGCGCTTTCGCGGGCGCTTCGCCCAGGCAGCGGAAGCTGTGGCTGACATCCGTTTCAAAATAGATGCTGTCCCCGGGATTGAGTATTTCGACGTGGTCGGCGGTGCGAAATTCGAGTATCCCTTCGAGCAGGGTAGAGAAACTCTTCCCCCTCGTGGCTCGTGAAGACCATCTCGCTCGTATCCCGAGCAGGGAACTCCGCCATGAAAGGTTCCATCTGTTTTTGGGCTTTCCGGATTTCCAGGGATTCGTAGATGTAGTCGACCTCCCCTTCCAGGTGGTGGGGGCGCCGCTTTATGCGTACTCGCTCATCACGGCGGGTTACGGCGATCCTGTCGCCGCTGCTCTTGTCCTGAAAGAAATAGGCCACGTTCACGTTCAGCGCGCCTGCGAGCTTTACCAGGGTGGCTATGGGCGGTATGAACTCATGGCTCTCGATCCGGACCAGCATCTCCCTGTCCAGCCCCGTCTTCGCGGCGAGATCCTGGAGGGTGTAGCGGTTCTTCTCCCGAAGCTCCCTTACCTGGGTGCCGATCATGAACGCCGCAACAGCGCTGATTTCTTCCTGGTTCCCCTGCATGGCCTGCTCCTGGCTGTTGTGTTGTAAAAATTCCTCCGGCTCCCTTTACGTAACATTGCTCCTGCCCCGGCTACTCGATTTTGAGTCCTTCACTGGTAACTATTATCGGGAGCTCGCATTCCCGCAAGTGCTCGACAAGCAGAAAGCTTCTCAGTATTGCCGGTATTTCGCCCTCCTCGTGATCTTCAAGGAATTCTTCAGAAATAATAGCCTTGAACCAGATTCTCCCCGGTCCGGTCTCGAAACACTGGGCCATCCCTCCGGGGTCGTAATGATCCCGGATTTCAAGACCCGGGAATTCGAGTGAGAGGTATTTGCGAACTGCAGCGACTTTTTCCACATTGATCATCGCGTTATCCTTTTTGGAAAGCCGGCTCATACCGGGCGGGCTCTGGTGGTTTCATCGGTTATCCGGAGCAACTCGCCCGTTGAACCCACAATACAACCACACGAACACTCGATCAATGCAAAGGGCGGAATAAAGGGAGTTTGTCAACCCCTTCCGCCCCATATTACTGTGTCCCATTGTGACAGGCACAATTTTTTTCGACTCTTTCCTTTCTATTATTTATACCACAAAACAAGCATGAAAACTAACTTCTCAACCGTATCAACATCTTACGAATCCACCCCGCCCTGCCTTGGGAGCAGGGGGCCGGCAATGCTGTTAACTTTAAGCCCTATGGTGATGGTGCTGAGCCACTGCTCGTCATTCCGGCGGCGCTTTTGAGCCGGAATCCAGCGCTGCCGCCACGTCCAGGGACGCGGTTTGAGCGAGAATGAAACTTCAGGAAGTTTCATAAGAGAGTCTTTTCAAGGTGTTATGGCCCCCGGCTTTCGCCGGGGTGACGGCGCATGAAACCGACTGCCTCCTAAAGTCAACAGCATTGCAAGGGGCCGGAGGTTCAAATCCTCTCGCCCCGATTGAGTTTGCGAGGTATCACATCAGAAGTTGTGACAGTTTTGTGACAGGTAGGATTTGACGAAGCATTGCCGGCGGTGAATCCATTGAGAAGGTTTACCGCTTTTTTCTTGCTCTCATGGCTCAGATGAGTATACCGCGTCGTCATGTTGATATGTTTGTGTCCGAGAAGTTCCTGTACTTCTTTGAGATTGGCGCCTCTCATTACCGGTTGGCTTGGCCCTGTCGGGTCCGTGTAATCAATCTGCCAGCTACTGGCGCGTTTTCGGATCGCCATGGCTTACCCCTCCTTTCTTTGGTCGGCTTCCATTTAGCACAAGATGGGGGAGAAATAAAAAACCAATGGACAGAGTGTATAAAAACAAATACGCATTTGTATGGTTTGACCTCCAGAGGGTATCAAAAAACATCGTGATTTCAGACTACTAGCTTCGGCATGCTCTTTGCTCTTATGATAACTGGTACCTGTCATAGTAAAGATGGGAAACACGCGCGCAGCAGATTGTGATTCCCATCAGGGGTGCATGGACAAACTCACATGAGGGTGACTTTGCACCCTTTTCTTTTTCAATTGCGGTAGCGAAAAAGGCCCGGGTCATCACCGGGCAGTTCGGATGCTCTACATGTAAGTGCGTTTCTATATCCTGCCCCTCAGCTTCAGCCATGCCAGCCCCAGGTATTCGTAAAAAGCGGCTGTGGATTGCTCTAATCCGACAACTCCAGGCATCGACGGATAGCCCATGGGGCACTCTTGCCTCACGAGGTAATCACTGGGAGCAGGGACCGGATGCATTCCTTCCTTTTCAAACAGAGCCATTGAACGCGGCATGTGTGAAGCGCTGGTAACTAGAATAAAACGATCACCTTGTACAATAGATGAAATAATTCGGGCTTCATCTTCGGTGTCCAACGAGTCTGCCTCGAGAACCAGATCCTCTTTAGGCACACCCATTAGGAGAGCTATTCCAGCCATATGATCGGCAGGTTTTGCGGGTCCCGTACTGCCTCCGGAAACAAGCAGTTTGCAGCCAGGATATTCCCCGTAGAGACGCACGCCCTCTATCAGACGAAATAAGCCCGAGGAGTCAATCTGATTGCCGATAGGGAGGTTGGAATCACAAAGAACACCAGAACCCAACACGACCACCCAATGAACATCACTCACTCTAACTTTGAGTGGATAGTATTTATACTCCAAATCCTTCAGTAGATATTGGGCGGCAGGAGCATAGCTGAATACCGTGAGGAGAACTGCCCCAAGAGTAACCAGAGATTTCCCCAGACGTTGCCTCCTCGTAGCCCATAGAAGCAAAAGGCCTAAAAACAGGATCTCAATGCAGAGCGGCACCGGGAACAAGAACGGCGCAATAATCTTTTTGAAATGATACATCCTGGTAAATCCTCTCGGTCCCGCTTTATTCTTCGGATGGCCCGGCTTACCGGGCCGGTTGTGGGCTACGCTTGGTAAGAATATACTCTTTCTGTTTCCGCGAAGCCATTTTAAAGCGGATCGCAAAGAGAATATGTTTGCCAAGACTGAAAGGAACTGGCATTCTATTTGAAGTCGATCTTATGAAGCCAGTCCGTGCAACAGCAAACACCCCTTATTGACGAAGCGGGACAGAAAGAGGCTCACT
>JBEKXG010000067.1:0-12825 GCA_049512295.1 Syntrophobacteraceae bacterium | reverse complement strand
CGAGGGGTTGCGCGGAGGCGTACTTGGGTACGCCGCACAAGGAAGCCCGAAGATTGACACCGCCAGAGCCTGCCCCGGACTCGATCCGGGGGCGGAAAAGGACCCTTTCCGGATGGAAACTAGCTCTGGCCCCTACGACAGATGCCTGTCTCCATTTGGCTATGCCGGCGAATTTGGCCCCACAAAGCTCAATTTGGCCAATCCCGATGGATGGGGTAAACCGAAAAAGCCCTCCCAAGAGGCTCCGGTTTCACCTGCTAGAGACTTTCAGTCTCCGGGATTCAATGGACCCCCACCATGGCTCACACTAACATATGATTTGAGAACGAGAATCCCTGAGACGTTACCCATCAGATCGAGAAAGAGATAACTTAACTTCGGCAGATCACTCTATACAGCGAACAGAGTAGATTGACAACGAGTCCGGGGCAGGCTCTGATCCGTGGATTTACGGGAGTAAAAGAAAAGGCCAAAACCTGGTTTTTCAATTTTTACACTTCACTTTTCACCCTTCTTTACCGCGCGGGTGCCACCGACAACTTGTTGTTAGAACGCGGAGCGCAAGATTCAAGTTCAAGGCCGATGCTGCTGACAGCAACACAAGGTCAAAGAAGCGAATTGATAACAAGTCCAATAAACTGCTCGATACTTCAAAACAGGTTGTAAGGTAGACGATGCTGATAACAAGAACAGTTCGGTACCTTCATTGGCACAAACGGACTACATATCAACAACTCCAATCCCTCAATTTCTGATTTGTTCAGGCCTAAATTAGATGTCGTTATATCTTGTTTGACATAGAGCTAGGAACAGTTCCTACTGTCTTTCAGGTAAGTATCTAACTCAATTGAAAGTTTCAACATGAGACAAGTTTTTTGTTGACAAAATGAAGAATTTTTGTCATACAAATATACACAAATTCATGTGTTAGAATAAAAAACGCCATACCACTGGTAGTTCTCTCTATGAGCGCGCTCCACTTGCAATGATCGCAAACCGTCCCTACGATCCCGACTCCGAACTCCGGGTATGGGACCGCTGGCTTTAAAAGCTCCACCTGCCATCGTGCAGGACCGTAGGCTTGACGTCACGCGTGCCCTTATAAGTATTTGGCCACAGACGGGGACGTTCTTCCGGGCTAATTCGGACCGAAAGCAAGTCTCTATGAAACAAAGCTCTACCCCCCAGACAGAAAGGAGCTTCGAAATGAACAAAGGCTATTGTGGAAAGATTTTGCGGGTTGATCTCACTCAGAAAAAGGTGTGGAATGAATCTTTGCCGGATGAGGAGGTGCTGAAGAAATACATAGGCTGTTATCCTTTGGGATTATGGTATCTTGACCGGATGGTTAAGCCTGGGACACATCCGCTTGATCCCGAAAACCCAATGATTTTTTTGACTGGGCCCCTTACTGGGACATCAGTTCCGTCCGCTACGAACACGACCCTGGTGACGTTGAATGCCAGCACAAAAAGAACTGTTGGCCGTTCCCATACGCATGGATTTTTTGGTGTTTACTTAAAGTTTTCTGGCTATGACGGGATTATTGTCGAAGGGGCCTCTGAGGACAAGGTATATCTGTATATAGATGAAAATGGAGGTGAGTTGAGAGATGCCTCTAAATTTTGGAGCTTGGATACACACGAGACGGAGACAGCGATCAAAGAAGAAATTGGAGAGAAAAAGATGAGTGTTGCTGCTATCGGACCTGCCGGAGAGAACTTATGCTTTGGTGCACTCATTGAGAACGATCTTCACGCTTCCTTTGCCCATTCAGGGGTTGGGACGATCATGGGTTCAAAAAAACTAAAGGCCATAGCGATTAAAGGCAAGGAAGATGGGAATGTAGATGTTGCTGATAGCGCGAAAATGAAGGAGACAGCTAAAGCCTGGAGAGAGGCTCTGCAAACCAGCGAAGTGGCCACTTTCCTGGGTAAAGCTGGAATCCCGCGAGATGAATACGTAGGCGTTAAAGAAGCGCTTGAGGTTTTGACTGCCAAGAACATGACAACGACGATTCTTCCCGAATACGGACGTGGCATGGCTTCGCACAAAATTACGCCTTGGTGTTGCTGGAGATGCCCCACTTGTTGCAAGTATGATGTGGAGATGACCTCCGGTCCTCACAAGGGATTTACTGCATCATTGGCTGGAGGTGGAGAAGACACAGAGGGAGCCGCATCCATCGTTGGCGTTACAGATTCAGGGACCATATTCTACCTTACCGATCTGAATGACAGACTTGGTTTTGATACCGCTGCATCAGGAACCTCTATGGGTGTTGCGTTCGAAGCATTCGAAAAGGGGCTTATTAGTACTAAGGACACGGATGGTTTGGAGCTTACCTGGGGTCATGCAGAGGCCGTGGAGGCTCTTCTACGCAAGATGGCCAAACGGGAAGGCTTCGGCAATGTCGTTGCTGATGGACCTTTGCGCACTGCAATGAGGATGGGTATTCCCGACGCTGCGATTCACATAAAGGGAGCGGCCATGAATCTTCATGACTGGAGAACACACTGGGGAGTGCTGCTTGCTCAAATCGTAGGCGGCGGCGCTGGCTGGGGTGGTCCTGGCGAAGACTGTTGGGCAACGGAGGCGGATATTGGGTATCCGGAATTTACGGACCCGCTCACCCCTAAAGGTAAGCCAAAAGAAGTTTACGACTCTTCTGTTCTAAAGTTCGGCTATGGTGACGCGCTGGGCTGCTGTTGGTTTGCAGTTTGGGGGGTCACTGGGGTTACCAAGTTTGGTGCGGATGCCCTTTCTGCTGCAACGGGATGGAACATTACAAAGGATGACCTGCTGTTGGGTGGCGAAAGGATAATAAATTTGGAACGGATATTCAACTTACGCATGGGAATCACTGCCGAAGACGATATTGACGTGTCGCCACGGATTGTTTCAGCACCGGACGCCGGGAAAGCAAAGGGTATAGCTATGGCTCCCTATGTGGAAGGTCTTGTGCGTGATTACTACGATGTGTGCGGCTGGGATATCGAGCACGGTAAGCCATACAGGCGTACGCTTGACAGATTGGGGCTTTCTGAATACATTGATGAACTTTGGGGGGCAAAGTAATCTCCATCTGGCGGTCTAGATAAATTCCCCCGGGAGGAGATCGATTCTTCACCGGGGGAACATAATAAGTTAAGGGAGAGCTAAACTCCGAGCAGCGTTAAAAATACACAGACGTTGATATAAGCTGCTTTGCCACAGTGAGTAAATAAACCTGTCCAATCCTCCAAAATGGGCTGAGTACCATTGTAATAAGTAAAGGTTGGATCTTACGTCTGAAGAGATTAGCTTATCCGTACCGCGTGTGCTTAGTGACAGCAAGGAATATCTTCGTTTTGCGGATTGATTCCCCCAATTTTCATTCGCGAAAAATCTGCGATCCCAAATCCATCGTGAAGTCAACCCTACAGCAAAAAGTGGAAGTCCTGGAAGTTGGCCGGTCGGTCGATCTTTGGACTACTCGATAAGTTTTCTTCGTGATAATCTGTATTGTCTTGATCAGCAACCGAAAGGACAAATGATGGGCACCAAGGCGACAAAATTTGTGACCGCTGAGCAGGCTGTCCAGGCAATCCGCTCTGGAGATGAAATCGTCCTGGCCAACTTTTGCGCCGAGCCGCGTTATCTTCCCGAAGCTGTGATGGACCGGGCACATGAACTCAACGGCTGTCGGATGTTCCATCTTACCCCTTTTGGGCCTTTCCAGGAGAAGTACCTGGAACCGGGAATGGAAAAACATGTTCGTTGTGCCCTTCCTTTCTGCGGTCGGCGCAAGACCGTAAGGCAGTTGCTAAAGGAAGGAAGAGCGGATTTCTACCCGCTTTCTTTCGCCAACTATCCGGAGCTTCTCAGGACGGGTGATTTCAAGACCGATGTTTTCATGCTATCCATTTCACCCCCGGACAAGGAGGGCTACTGCAGCCTGGGTGTCTCCGTGGACTACGCATGGGCTTGTTTCGAGCGGCCTGCGCGCCTTGTTATTGCCGAGATTAATCCTAACATGCCGGTGACATACGGGAGGTCCTTTATCCATATGTCGGATATCGACTACGCTGTGGAGGTTGATTACCCCCTCTTTGAGCTCGAGCAGTTCGAGATAACCGATGTGGAAAAGCGCATCGGTGAGAACGTCGCGAGCATCGTGGAAGACGGATCAACCATACAGATCGGAATCGGAGCCGTCAGTGAGGCGGCGATCAATTTCCTGCATGAGAAAAAAGATCTGGGCATCCATTCGGAAATGATTCCTGAAGGTTTGAGAGCGCTGGTCGAAAGTGGGGTGATCAACAACTCCAAAAAAAGCATTCACAAGGGGAAGATAGTGTGCACTTTCCACGGGGGGACCAAGAAACTCTTCGACTGGCTTGATCACAATCCTCTCGTAGAGATGCAACCCGTTGATTACGTGAATAATCCGAAGGTTATCGCTCAGAATTGTAAAATGGTCGCCATAAACGCTGCTCTGCAGGTGGATCTTTTCGGCAATATTTACTCGGACGTGCTGGGTCTCGAAGACCAATACAGCGGCTCGGGAGGACAGCTCGATTTTGTCTTAGGGTGTGCTATTTCTCCAGACGCCAAGCTCGTGACAACCCTGCCTTCAACGACAGGCGGCGGCAAGTATTCGCGCATCGTGGCCCATCCCACACTTACCGACAACCCCATGGCCCCGCAGATGCCGTTGGTAACACGCTACAATGCAGACCACGTGGTAACCGAATTCGGGGTGGCTAGACTCCGTGGCCGCTCAAACATTGAAAGAGCGAGTTCGCTGATGAGGATAGCGCATCCGGACTTCAGGGGGCAGCTTGAAGTCCAGGCCAAGAAATTGGGCCTCCTGTGATCCACGGAGCCATGCGTATTGCCGTTCGTGACACACAGCAGATATCCAGGGACCCGTGGAACGCTGCACCAGTTTATTTTTCGGCCCATGATTTCATCTTCAAACTGGAGGAGGAGCCTGTGGATTTTGAACTGAATGAAGAGATGAAAATCGTCCAGGAGACAGCCCGCCGTTTTGCCGAAAGGGAAATCCTGCCGAGGATGAAGGAAGTGGGATTCAAGCGGGATTTGGTGGCGCGGATGGGGGAGTTGGGGTTTTTCGGCTGTGCTTTTCCCCCTCGATTCGGAGGATCGGATTTGGGCTTTCTCGCCCATTCGGTCGTTTGTGAAGAGGTGTCGCGGGCCGACTCGGGACTGCGCGCCCTCTTTAATCTTCAGGGCATGACGGTGCCCTACACTATCATGGAATGGGGCGCGCCCCAGGTCTGCGAGAGATATGTCAGAGATCTCGTGCTGGGGAAAAAGATCGGGTGCACGTGCTTTTCCGAACCGGACGCAGGGTCGGACCTTTCTGCCATATCGACCCGCATTGATGACCGAGGCGATTACCTGGAAATCAACGGCGCCAAGACCTGGATCTCGAACGGCACCGTGGCCGACACGGCCGTTGTCTACGGAACCTATGACCGCAGCCTTAAACACCGGGGGCTTTGCGCCGTGGTGGTGGAAACCGGCCAAGTGGGCTGGACCGCTCGGGAGACGGCCAAGCTGGGGGATAAATCTTCGCCTATTGCCGAGATTCACATGGAAAACGTCCGCGCCCCCAAAGAGAATCTTCTCGGAGAAATGGGTCAGGGTTTTACGGTAGCGATGACCGCCCTGGACCGGGGCCGGATCAGCGTGGCCAGCGGTGCGGTCGGGCTCGCCCAGGCTTGCCTGGACGCCTCGGTGACATATGCCAACCAGAGGGTCCAATTTGGCCGGCTGATCCGGGAATATCAACTGGTGAAAGGGCTTGTGGCGGAGATGGTTTCGCAGATCGAGGCGGCTCGCCTGCTGGGTCGCCGGGCGGCTTGGCTGAACGACCAGGACCGCCCTTTTACTCGGGAGGTTGCCATAGCCAAGTATTTTGCAGGAGAGGCCGTTGTCCGGGCCGCGGGAATCGCGATGGAGATCCATGGGGGGATGGGCTATTCCCTGGAATTGCCGGTGGAGAGGTATTATCGCGATTCGAAATTGTACCAGGTGGGCGAAGGGACGGCCAACATCATGCGCCTGCTGATTGGAGACGATGCCCTTGGCATAAAGAAAGCCAATCGCCCCAGAATCCACGTCCCAAGCAGTTTCAGGGATTTGGAATAATGATCTTTTGTACTCGGGGGAGAAGGAATTTTCCCTTTTTTCACGACCCTGCCCGAACACTCAACCCCATCTTGATGGCCTTGGAGAGATACATTCGCGTCAACCGAATAGGGGCTGGGTGTGAGCCCCTTATTGGCAACGGTTATCGGTTACAAGGATGCGCCCTCCCTCAACTACGTCAGGTTGAGTAACCTCGGCCAAGGTCAGAGGAGCATCGCTAAATTCCCTAACTGAGCGCCTCTTGAGTATGGCCTTCTCGAGAGACACCTCTCCGTCGCGAGTAGCCTCAGGGAGTTTCATGGCTTCACCGGCTCCGCTTTCTAGGGGAAGGGTTAGGGGCACGATCGGCAACAGCAGCGTGAGGAGGACCGCAAACCGGCAGAGCAGCTTGAAGCCTGTGCGCAATACTGGCCGGCTTATATTCAGATTCGCAATGATGCCGTTCATCTCCTCCTCGCTCGCCAGTGCATGCCCGCATTCGGGGCGCGCAGATTTTCAATGAGGATCGATCCCGAGCCTTTATGCTTCGGATCTATGGGTACAAGCGTTACGAGAAATATACTGGACGAATTGCCGCCGCGTGTAAAGAACTTCTGAACCAGCCTCCAGTCAGGTTCAGCGAAAAGTCCACAGCTTGCCAGGGTAGAAAATCCCGTTCCGGTCTGAGAGCATAACGAGTATGATCTGCATTTATTAATGGGTAGACCAGGGGGTTGGGTAGACCAGGGGATCGGACCAAACCAAGATCCTGATATCAGCGAAAAACTTCTATTGCATGCCACGCTAAGTGCTTAAATCTAAAGGACCAGTGTTTCAAAAACGAGCTCATTTCTGCACTCAGTCCTCCCTTTGCCTAATCTCGGCCTTTCGCCTTCCACTTTCTTACTAAACGTTGTGCCTCTGCAAGCTGGGCTGGTGTCATTTTCTCGGCGAGACTGTCTCTGAAATCTTTTCCATAATCTTCTGCATACGTATCATCTTCGTGTGCTGCCGCCAAATCAAACCACATATACGCCTGTATGAAATCCTGCGGCACACTCTTACCGTCGGTGTACGCCCAGCCCAATTCAAATTGTGCTCTGTCATCTCCCTGCTCGGCCGCCTTGCGGTACCATTTGACGGCCTCGGCATCATCCTGCGGCACGCCTTGACCGATGGCGTAAAGCCCTGCCAGTTCACGTTGTGCGGGAGGGAATCCCTGCCCGGCCGCCTTGCGGAACCATTTGACGGCCTCTGCATAATCCTGCGGCACACCCTTACCGTCGGCGTACGCCCAGCCCAATTCAAATTGTGCTCTGTCATCTCCCTGCCCGGCCGCCTTGCGGAACCATTTGACGGCCTCTGCATAATCCTGCGGCACACCCTTACCGTCGGCGTACGCGCAGCCCAATTCGAATTGTGCTTCGTTATGTCCATGCCCGGCCGCCTTGCGGAACCATTTGACGGCCTCTGCATAATCCTGCGGCACACCCTGTCTTGCCTGGTACATCAGTCCCAAAATATACTGCGCCTCGGCAAGTCCCCGGTCCGCCAAAGGCTTAAACTCTTTATAAGCCCTGGCATAATCGCCTCTGTCATAAGCCGCTTCACCGTCTTTGAAACCGGCGTGAGCAAGGCCGGCGAATCCAACCAATACGGCGATAAAGGGCAGGAATTTGAATCTTGTCATTTACGCCTCCCGGAATTGAGGGCACTCAAAGGGGAAGGGGGCAAAGCAGGTGAACCTGGTGCAAAATCACACTACCCGGTATAATCCGGAATAATGCATCAACTTCATACACGTCCACCGCAGAGACGCAGAGGAATCATTTTTAAAACCCGGGACGATCCTTTTAATGCCCTCATTTAAGTACCTTGACACGGTAATCGCAATCGAGGGTCACCCCTTTGAACATTACAGGCAGAGGTTTTTGCGCGTGACAAAGTTTAAAAAAATCCGGAAACCACCCCGCTACGCTCCCCAAATCGGTCCATTTCGTGCCATTTTATGAGGAATGGAAGACTTTGTCTATTCGAGCTTGACAAAGCACGATACTTATATGTTCATATTCATTACCTCTCAGTGAGTCGTTATTAGAAGAAAATGAGTGTATTTGGCTTGTATTTTGCTTTGAGAAATCGAGGACCTTGGGCTCCAGGCATTCAGGGCCCGCTCCGGACCCGATCCGGGGAATTGAGGTTCTTTTCCCATTCACCCACTCACCCATTCACCCTCGTTTGGGGCATCGTAGGGCTGAACCTGCAAGGAGAGAAGATGATTAACATGCGAGCCATGCATGGAGTTGCCGGGTTTTCTCTGACCTTACTGGGTGCCTGGTTATCGATGGCGGTAAATGCCCGGGCACTTGACGTTCCACTTACCGTCACCAATCCGGAAATGTCCGCCAAAACATCTGCACCGGTTACCAGCGGTGTGCCCTTCGCCCGGGGCGTCCTGGCGGATAACGGGCCGGTCCGGTTGCTGCTTTCCGGCCGGGAAATCCCGGGACAGTTCAAGACCACCGCCCGCTGGCCTAACGGCAGTGTGCGATGGCTGCTGTGTGATTTTCAAATCGACCTTGCAGCCGGGGGTACTCAGAATGTCACTCTCCAGACCGGAACAGCGCCGGCCCCGGTAACCGGCATCACTGTACCGGTAAATGATGCTGCCACTCTCACGGTCAACACCGGTGCGGCCGTCCTGTCTTTCAACAAGGCCGAATTTCGGGTCAGGGGAAACCTGCTGCAAGCCGCCTCGGGGGGCATTACTTATACTGCGGTGCCCGCCCCCGGCGGATGGGTACTGGAGGAATCCGGTCCTTTGAAGACCGTGGTGAGGGTTGACGGAGCATGGTTTTACGGCGCCCACGCCCTTCCCCTTCGCGACAGCTTGATCCGGTTTCGCGCAAGGCTGTTCTTTTACCGCAACAAGAGCGAAGTGACGGTCGCTCTTACCTTCAGGAACAATAATTCCTTCGGGTGGGATGCGTGGGATCCCGGCTTTAGCCGCAAGCCCGATCTGACCGTTACGGGCCTGAGCTTTGGCGTTCCGCTGCTCGCCGCAGGCGGCGTTTATGTGTTCGGCAGCAGTGTGGAAAAGACTTTCGAGGTGGTGGTGCCGGCATCCGGTTCTCCAATTCTGCGCGCCACACGCTACATGGGGAATGGTGCAGTTGCCGCCGGCTATGTCCCCGATCGGCCCCTGGCAGTCGCCTCTCCGGCCTATTACTCGGAGACCGGGGCCTGGGGAAGAATAGGCCTGCCGGTAACCGGGTTGCCGTCCACCCGGCAGCCTGATTTTGACCTTTATGAAAAGATCCAGAGGGCCAAGGTAAATCCGGGCGACCTGCAAAACCCGCCCAACCTCACTGGCATAACCATGTTCCAGCACCTGTACCAGGACATCGCCAGTTGGAACGATTACGGCGACCTTCGCTGGGGTGGAGATACGGGCCGGTGGTCTTCGAATCATTATGATTGGAGCTATGGCATGTATCTGCAGTTCATGCGCACCGGCTTCCTTCCCTTTGCGAATGCGGCCAGGGTAATGGCCCGGCATGAGATTGATTTCGATGTCTATCACACCGACAGCGACGGCCAGGCGTTTAATTACCAAAAGGACTGGGAATCCCGTTCATCCCATAATAATCCCGGCAATGACTTCGGGGGCGGGCGGCCCTCCCACACCTGGAGCCAGGGGTATGCGCTGCACTGGCTGCTGACCGGTGATCCGCGCGGCCGCGACGGCTGCGAGGAGATTCTGGAGGGGGTGAGGCAGTATGTATATGAATCGTTCAACGACTCTGGCTATGTCGATACCAACGAGATTCGCATCCAGGGCTGGCTGACCGAGAACCTTATCACCCTGTGGCGCATCGAGCCGCAAACAGTTTGGTCCACCGCGAACTACGGCACAAAGACCATACCCGGTGCGATCAAGGACATTCTAAAGAATGTCTTCGATCGGGAAGCGGCAGCCGGCAAGAAGGGATTCGTCTACGCAGGCGACCCCGTCGACCGCAACACCCGTGATCCCTTACAGAATTCCTATTTCATCGAACCGGCGGCAAAGGCCTTTGAGGAGATTTTTTATGGGCTGGATCCGGTGTATGCGGAACAACTACTGTCTCTGCTGAAACGGATGACCCGATTCCTCATGAGCGTCACCTACGGAGGCGATACGAAGGCCTCGGGCCTTTACCGCCCTCTTCAGATTCCCATGTTCTTGAGAACGCCCACGCAGCGCACCGACGGCCAGATTGTCTATTTGTTGATGGCGGGGAACGCCGCAGCCTTCTGTTTTCTTCATGGCGGCGAGAGTGACTTTGCCAACTACTACCGGTCCGCGTTTCGAGACTATGTCCGTTACATGGGCGTCACGGGGCCGGATACCTATATCGACCCCTCTCTCCGGACACCCGCCAGTTACAACTCGAGTGTCTACTGGGACACCGAATCCAAGATTCATGGCTGGTCCAATCGCTATGGGATGTTTTTGCTGACCGCGGAAAGAGCGGCAAAAAAGTCAGGGGACGATTTCCTGCTGCTCCTGCTGAGCGACTGATACGGAGTTACCCGGAAAATAAGGGCCTTCCGGCAAACGCGCACCTTGAAAATTTGCACGCGAAGCCGCAAAGCCGCGAAGAAGAACAAACAGCAGGATATCGCCTGGATCGTGGGTTTTGGCGTGAGAAAAAATTACCAAAGGCCCACTGTCTTTATCAACGCCCCATGTAACGATTTTGCCCGCATGGCATATCACCTAAGGCGCAAAAGCCCGCCTTGAAGCAAGGCGAAAGCTCCGCACGTTAGAAGCTAACGTACTCCGCTTTGGTGTCCCTTAATATGGCGTAGTGTCCATCCGGAAACCCCGGTTGAGAACTCCACGCCCCGCGAGGTTTCTGTTCGGAAAGGAGGGATTTTCCGTTCTGGCTAGGAAATCGAGGGGTTGCGCGGAGGCGTACTTAGGTACCGCCTCGCGGAGCGTCGAGATTGATTGACACCGCCAGAGCCTGCCCCGGACTCGATCCGGGGGCGGAAAAGGACCCTTTCCGGATGGAAACTATCTAAGCGCTTGTGTCTTTTTACGGGAATAACTTTTATGCCGTTTGTGTAAATTGAGTGATTGGCGCCCTCCCGAAGGAGCCAAGAACCGCTTTCCTTCAGGTATCGGACAAGATCAAGCCGATTGACCGACATGCAGACGGGTTGGGTGAGGCTTGCCCGGAATCAAGGATTAAAAAAGGCGCCAACATTTCCGGCTCTTTGACTCGACCCTGCAGAACTGTTACCGGGTTGGATATGGCAATAGTTTACCCGGCTGGCACTGAGGGCTGCACAAGGGCTTCCGGCGAAAACTTCCAAAATACGAGACCCGCTTCACTCTATTGACAGGTTTGCAAGGTAATTCTCAAGTTCCTGCCTTTGTTCGTCCAGTTTTTTGTCAAGCGTGCGGACATCGGCCTGGATGGTTTCAATATCCGTCTCCTGGGCGTTGAGCTTTTCAAGCAACCTTGTGTAGTATTGGCTGGAGGAGTTCACGGTGCTCATGTTAGATCGGATTCGATTCTGCTCTTTGTCGATTTCTTCCAGCGCGTTGCGCTTCTCCGCCAACCGTCGCTCCGTATCCGTAAGGGCCATTTTGAATTCAACGGCTTTGCCAAGGATCTCCCGGACGTTTTTGGGAACCTGACCGGATCGGCTATAAGACTCCAACGAGCCGACGTCGGCAGGGAGAATCGTAATGGATTCTCCGCGCACATTCTCCTCAACAACCTTCATTGTTTCGGTTTTTCCTCGCGGGACCGTTTGTTTCAAACGATAATGTGTTCCAGTGGTCTCAAACGGCTGAGGACCGGCCAGTTTCCAGCCTTGACGGATACGGTGCTCGAGGATGAGGGTTCTCTCCGCATCGGAATTATTCTGAATTACGTATTCCTGTGAGAAGGTATCCTTTCGAGACACATTAAGAACGCCCTTCACGATGCTGGCCGTCTGAATGGAGCTCTCCCGCCTGTTTTTGGTTGCATCAACCTGTACTTCCAGGTCGAGTGCATAGCTCAAAAGCCTGCTCTGACCCGGAGGGAGATTTCCGACCTGTGCGTCCCCGGCGTAAGTGCTGCCGTCAAATACGGTGATAGGCCCCTGCATTATGTACTTGTCGGTCGAATTGTGAAGGACCACGCCGCGAAGAGGATTTCCCGGCATAACCTCGGCATTGAATATACTTACCCTTTCAACAGCCACATCATCCGTCAGGATTGGAAACATGGCCGAGCGAAGGCGCGGCAGGGAAATATTGCCCACAGTGTACTGAAAAAGCTCGCCCAGTTTCTCGGAAGATGCTGCTGAAACGATGCTCGATGTCAGATCGAATGGCGCCTCCGCTTCTTCAGCGGCCTCGTCTTCCTCGAAAGAACCCGCCTTCATGTTGACTCCGGCCCCGGATCTCCTGGCCGCGCCGCCGCCTCTCCCGCCGCCGCCCCTGCCACCTCCGCCCAGGGCCTTCTTCTTGGGAGCCGCCGCCGCCGCTGGCGCCGCGATCCCGCTTTCATAGTTCTGCGGCCTGAGACCGCTGTAGAGTTCAGGTTCGATCACCGGCCTGGAAACATAGATGGGCTTGTAGAGGTCTTCAATGAAGGAAATGGGGCGTCCGCTCACCAGTGAAAGCTGCACATCGTTCCAGTC
>JBEKXG010000066.1:0-12835 GCA_049512295.1 Syntrophobacteraceae bacterium | reverse complement strand
TGACCTTTTCCTTGCCCTTTCTCGCAGCCTGTGCCTCAAGGCTGTCCACCAGCAGGTCGATGCTTGAATACATGTCATCGGTTTCTTCGGCGCCGTTAAGCCGCAGACCGGACGCATCAATCGAAACTTCAGCAATGTGCCGGAATTTTTCCACCTTTAGCACAACGTGAGCTTCGATCGGTTCTTCCAGGTATTTCCTTACTCTTGACAGCTTATCCTCAACGTAGAGTTTCAGGGGCTCTGAAGGCTCGATGTGTCGAAACGATAATTTAATCTGCATCCTCATCCTCATGAAAAAACAGCAATGCCAAAAGGTCCCTCTCAGGGGCCCCAGGAAGATTTCCTTCTTCTATTCGATGGCAGAATCCCGAGCATCTCCCGGTATTTGGCCACCGTACGCCGGGCTATGCTGATATTTTCCTTTTCCAGTATGTCAACTATCTCCTGATCGCTGTATGGCTTGGAGGAATCCTCCTCCCGCACAAGCTGCCGTATCCGTTCCTTGACGCTTTCCGAGGCGACCGCTTCGCCAAAGACGCTATTTATCGAACTGTTAAAGAAATATTTCAACTCAAAAATCCCGTGCGGTGTGTGCATGTACTTGCTGGCGGTAACCCGGCTTATGGTTGATTCATGCATTCCAACGTCTTCGGCAATATCTCTGAGAACCATTGGCTTGAGGTGGGCTACCCCTTTGTCAAAGAAGTCAGCCTGAAGCCTCACTATGCTCTGCGACACTTTGTAAAGAGTCCGTTGTCTCTGGTGAATACTCTTGATGAGCCAAGCCGCTGAACGTAATTTCGTCTGAATGTAGTCCCTCGTTTCGCTGGGCAGCAAATCACCCTCTCCCAGAGCGTCCTTGTAATAGGAGCTGACCCTCAATTTGGGCATTCCGTCTTCATTTAGCAATATCACCCATTCATCATCAACCTTGAAAACATAAATATCGGGACTGATGTATTCGACAGTCTCTTTGTTGAAGGAACTCCCCGGCCTCGGATCCAGCCCGAGTATTATTTCGACCGCGGCCTTCACCTCCTCGGGACTGCGCTTCAGGGCCCGAACGAGGGCGGCATAATTCTTTGTTTCCAGATAGTGCAGGTGGTCTTCAATGATTTTGACAACGAGCAGGTCCTCGACCTCAAGGCTTTTTGCCTGAACCAGCAGACACTCCCTGAGATCCCTGGCGGCCACGCCGGTCGGGTCCATGTTCTGAATTTTGCCGAGGACTTCTTCAACCTTGGAAGGATCTGCCGTGGACATCTCAGCGATCTCTTCGATCGTGGCATCCAGATATCCATCTCCATTAAGATTTCCGATTATGCACGCGCCGATTTCTCGCTCCTCTTCCGAGAAGTCGGAGAGTCGAATCTGCCACACCATGTGGTCTTCCAGCGTTGTGGGCTCGGTCAGCCTGCTGTCGAAGCTTGGCCACTCCTGGTTCGGGTCGGTCTCGACAAGAACCGGGGTGCTTGTATTGTATTCCTCCAAATACCCTTCCCAGTCGAAGTCTTCCCGCATTTTCTCGGAAAGCTGGACCTCCTGGAAGGGGGGCTCTTCGGTGGTGAGGGTCTCGAGTTCGGCGTCCTGTTCGGTGGGAAGCTCTTCCTGGGATTCTTCGAGCAGAGGGTTTGTTTCGAGTTCCTGATGAATCGTTTCCAGCAGTTCCAACCGGGAAAGCTGCAACAGCTTAATCGCCTGCTGCAACTGCGGCGTCATTATGAGCTGCTGGCTTAGTTTTAGTTGCTGTTTTAGTTCCAACGCCATCAATTAATCCATTTACAAACTGAACTGATCCCCAAGATAGGTGCGCTTGGCAAGATCGCTTTGAGCGATACTGACCGGGTCGCCCTTTTCGAGGATGCGCCCTTCGTGCATTATATAGGCCCAGTCGCAGACTTTGAGCGTTTCGCGCACGTTGTGATCGGAAATCATAACGCCTATGCCCTTTGCCTTAAGCGCCATGATGAGCCCCTGGATTTCCATCACCGCGAGCGGGTCTATTCCTGCAAACGGCTCATCGAGCAGAATAAAGCTGGGCTGCGTAACCAGGGCGCGCGTGATCTCCACACGCCTGCGCTCGCCACCCGAGAGCCTGTCAGCCTTATTCTTGGCCAGATGTGCTATCCGCAGCTCACCAAGAAGTTCTTTGAGCCTTGTCTGCCTCTCCTCTCTGCCGATCTCGAGGGTTTCGAGGATGGCCATTATATTCTTTTCCACGGTCAGCTTCCGGAAGACCGAAGGCTCCTGAGACAGGTAGGTTACCCCTTTCCTGGCCCTCAAGTACATCGGCTGACTGATTATGTTCTCTCCATTCAGATATACGGCGCCGCTGTCCGGACGGATTATACCAACAATGCTGTAAAAGGTTGTCGATTTCCCGGCGCCGTTTGGCCCAAGCAGCCCCACTATTTGCGCCTCATGCAATTCCAGGCTGACGTGATCGACTACGCACCGCCCCTGATAACTTTTTACCAGGTCCTCGACGATCAGCTTCTTAAGGTCGCGCGGCACGGCTATTCCTTTTTCCCCGGAAACAGTACGGCCTGCACCGGCGCTCCGCTACCGCCTTCCACAACGCTGCGGCCCTGCTGGAGATAGATCGTTATGAGATTTCCCTCGATTCGGTCCTGCCCCCGTGTGACCACAGGCCGGCCGTGCAGCACTATCTTTTGTTCCTTCTGGTAAAATACGGCCTTATTAGCCGTTGCAAGGCGGTCTTTCTGAGTAACTTTAACACTTCCTTCAAATTCTATGTAGTCTATTCTCTGCGCGGGGGTCGAATCGCTCGATGCAGGAAGCTTGTCCGCGGACAGCAGCACCAATTTGAGCCGGTTCGAGTTAATCATCAGATCATCCTGCTGAACGAAAACATGGCCTTCGAAAACTATGGTCCTTTCGTCCTGTTTTGTTTCCATCCTGTCAGCAGTGATGTGAATCGGCGATTCGCTCTTGAGCAGCTCTTCACTCATATCCGGCATCTGCTTGTCCGCTTTCACACCCCCCGCCGCATGCGTGAGTGGGCAGCAAACCAGCAATGAAACGAAAAAGGCTGGAAACAAACAGGCCAGCGTTCTCAGGGCTTTGATTCTCCTCATTACAATTCCTCGATACCGCGGCATGGGCCGACGGGGCTATCTTTCGAGTCTGAGATCTTTCACAACCAGACAAGCTGTGACTTTACCGCCCACCATCGCGACGTGGTCGGCGATTTTGTATTCCCACCTGTTGCCGTCCAACTCCAACCCTGGCCCCGATATATGAACGGGACCGTCGGATTCGACGATTCTGTTGCTGTGATTATAATGCGCCGATTCCGTGGTTACCACATATTCACGCGGCAGCTCTGCCCGGATATCGCCTTGAAGCTCGATGTCCTTGGTCCCGGCGTGAAGCACCCCTTCACGGCACTGGACGTGGATTTCTTCGCCCGTCTTATCCATGTAGAAAGTCAGGCGGACCGCCTGAAGCAGGGTTCTCTGCTGATCCTGAAAATACTTGGCCTCCGAGGCGCACAGGGTCCAGAACCTTTTACCCTCCTGCATCTCGGTGAATTCCATGTCCGTCAACTTCATTTCCGCGTCGGTCGGACAAGCCTGCTGCACATCCTGCTGTACCGGCCGCGATTTTCCCTTCCAGATACCGGCAACAAGAACCAGGCTCAGTCCCACAATGATTATTATAATGAAAAACTGCGCGAGTTTGCCCTTGAAAGTCATTCCTCAGCCTTGTCAGCCTTTCACGAGGCTCTCTTTCCGAGCTCTCTTAACGCATCCCTTGCCACCCAGCGGGAATACCTCGGGTTGTCCAGAATCTGTTCAGCGCATTGGGAATCATCAGCTTTTTTGTCACAATGTCAGCTAATCCACGACGCCGAAACGGAATCAAAAAGAAAACAATTTGTTGCGAGTTAAAATATTTAATCAAATTAGATGATTACAGTTCAGCAGGCACTTTAACACGGGTAGTATTGACTGTAAAGCCTTATTAAGTAAGGCTTTGGAAACTCGGAGAAAATCGGACATGCCAATGGAGCCGGAAAACGGCGGTCTAGTCGGCCAGATAGCGCTCCATTACGCTTTCCCACAGACCCTGGACCTGGAGGATCATTTCGCAGACCTCCCTTGCCGCCCCACGTCCGCCGCTCGCACTGGTTATATAATGAGCGTACGGGAAAATGTGCGGCGCCCCGTTGGGGACCGCCACCGAAAACCCCGCCCGGCGCATCACGGGGATGTCTATCAGATCGTCCCCCATGAAGCCGGTTTCATGCTCTTTGAGGCCCGTATCCGCTAGAAGCCGCTCGTATGCTTCAACCTTGACCTTTGCCCCCTGGTATACCCTGGCGATTCCAAGACCGATGGCGCGCTGCTCGACCGCCCGGCAGGCCCGGCCCGAGATCAGCGCCACCTCGATCCCCGCGCGCTGGAGCAACTTTATTCCGTGTCCGTCCTGAACGTCGAACTCCTTAATCTCGGAGCCGTCGTCCATATAGATGACCCGTCCGTCGGTCAGTACCCCATCGACGTCGAAGATCATCATCCGGATGGGAAGTATCCGCTTTTTCAGCTCACCTCGCGGGGCGTCGATATTTTGTGCCAATTTCAAGGGATTTGATTCAGGCATCTTTTTCGCTCACAATATCAAATATCCGAATAAGGCTTTCGAGAAGCTCGGCTGTTTCTTCCAACCTAAGAGAATTCGGGCCGTCGCAGAGGGCCTTGTCCGGTTCCGGGTGGGTTTCGATGAAGATCCCGTGCGCTCCAGCCGCCACCGCCGCGCGCGCCAGGGCCGGGACAAAACGCCTCTCACCACCCGATGAGGTCCCCTGAGCGCCCGGAAGCTGAACGCTGTGCGTTGCGTCAAAAACGACCGGACAGCCAAAATCCGCCATTATCTGAATGGAGCGCATATCGACCACGAGATTGTTGTAGCCGAACTGGGCGCCGCGCTCGGTCAAAAGAATCTGCTCGTTTCCGGTCTCCCTGACCTTGTCTATCACCTGCCCCATGTCTCGAGGTGAAAGAAATTGGGCTTTTTTGAGATTTACCGGCTTCCCGGTTCGGCCGGCGGCCATGACGAGGTCCGTCTGGCGAGCGAGAAATGCGGGTATCTGCAGGATATCCGCAACCTGGGAGACCGGGCCGACATCGGCCGGCGTATGGACGTCGGTGAGAACGGGAATCCCGTACTTGTCCCGCAGACGGGCGAGAACGTCGAGTCCCCTGCGAAGGCCCGGCCCCCGATAGGATCGGGCGGATGTCCGGTTTGCCTTGTCATAGGAGCTTTTAAAGACGAAAGGAATTCTTAGTCGCTCGCATGTATCCTTTAGAAAGCCAGCCACCCGAAATGCGATTTGTTCGCTCTCGATCACGCACGGGCCGCCGATTAGAAACAAGCGGTTCCGCCCGATCTTCTGGCCGAAGACTTCGAAGTCCACGGCGTCCTCCTAACAGCGTTTGGCAAACGCTTCGGGGTTCTTTTGCCGAGCTTGCTCGAGGGCCTTGCCCGTGAAAGCCTTGAACAGGGGATGGGGCTCCATCGGACGTGACTTGAACTCCGGATGGAACTGGCACCCTAGAAACCAGGGATGTTCCGGAAGCTCTAGAACCTCGACGAGGTTTTTGTCCGGAGACAGTCCCGTAAAACGCATTCCGTGCTTCGCCAGAACTTCCCTGTATTTGTTGTTGAACTCATAGCGGTGCCGATGCCGCTCCGAAATCTCGATCTGCTGGTAGGCCTCGGCGGCGAAGGTCCCCGGCTCGATGACGCATGGATAGGCGCCCAGGCGCATGGTCCCGCCGTAGTCGAAATCTTCGTCGCGTCGTATGATCGTGTTGCTCTTATAATCGAACCATTCCCGCATAAGGTATATCACGGAATGGGGCGTGTGTTTATCGAACTCCATGCTGTGCGCTTTTTCCAGCCCCGCAACGTTGCGGGAGAACTCAACAGTGGCAAGCTGCATGCCGAGGCAGATGCCAAGAAAAGGAATCCGGTTCTCGCGCGCATAGCGAATCGCCTTGATCTTACCCTCGACCCCGCGCTGCCCGAAGCCGCCGGGCACCAGAATTCCGTCGGCCCCTTCGAGCAGCTCCTCCCCGCCATCTTTTTCCACGTTTTCCGAATCCACATAGTCAAGGTAGAGCTTGACGCCGTGGGCTGCAGCCCCGTGCACGAGCGCTTCATTGAGGCTCTTGTAAGATTCCTTAAGGTCGATATATTTCCCGACAATCGCAATGCGTACGTCGAACTGCGGGTTTTTCATCCCGCTTACCAGCCTCTCCCAGTCATCGAGAACAGGGGCGCGCGTCCAGATATTGAGAAGCCTCACGATCTTTTCATCCAGCCCTTCCTGGTGGAAAAGCAGAGGGACCTCGTAGATGCACTCAACGTCTATTGCCGTTATAACGCCGTCAGTCTCCACGTTGCAGAAATGGGCGATTTTGCCCTTTATCTCGGCAGAAAGATGCTTTTCGGTCCTGCACAGCAGGATATCGGGTTGAATGCCGATGCCGCGCAGTTCCTTTACGCTGTGCTGAGTGGGTTTGGTCTTCACTTCGCCGGAGGTCGGCAGATAGGGCACGAGCGTTACATGAATGAAAATGGAGTTCTCCTTGCCGACGTCGTTTCGAAACTGGCGGATCGCCTCAAGAAATGGAAGGCTCTCGATGTCCCCGACCGTCCCGCCGATTTCCACTATAACTACGTCAACATGATCGGTGGACCCGCGGATGCATGACTTTATCTCGTCGGTAATGTGCGGGATAACCTGCACGGTCCCGCCCAGATACTCTCCGCGCCTCTCTTTCATTATGACCGAATAGTAGATGCCGCCTGACGTATAGTTGTTTTTCTTGCCGAGCTTCGCATGAGTAAAGCGCTCATAGTGGCCCAGGTCCAGGTCCGTTTCAGCACCGTCGTCCGTGACGAAAACCTCGCCGTGCTGGAAAGGATTCATAGTCCCAGGATCGACGTTGATGTAAGGATCGAGCTTCTGAAGCGAAACGCGAAGGCCTCTGCTCTCCATCAACGCCCCGATAGAGGCGGCTGCGAGACCTTTGCCAAGGGAGGATAAAACCCCACCGGTAATGAATATGAATTTCGTCTGGCGCAAAGCATTTCCCCCTCTCAAGATGTCTTTTCAGTAGAAATGGATAAGAATCAGCCCCGGTCCAGTATAGCAAATGGAACTCCAAAGTCAATCACGGCTTCCTTTTTTATCCTACTGAAATTTATACATTTTAGGGCCATCGGCCAGTCAGGGAAATGAAAATTTGGAAAACGGATACATGCGTTGCGCCAAGAGTATTTGCGGTGAAATATAATGTCTTGGAACCGTAACAAATACATGAAATCCTGTATTTACTCGTCCCCTTTCCAGGAATATCATTCCGCCAATGCGCAAACAAGCAAGACCGCGCCTGATCATCTTGCCCGGGGGGGGCAAAGGGGGAGGCAGAAAATGTCATCGGTACTTATCGTAGAAAACAACGATTTTTTCAGACGTTCCTTCAAAGAAATCCTGAAAATGTACATCCCGTCACTATCCGTCGATGAATCTGTTGACGGGTCCGATGCTCTCGCAAAAATCGATCAGACTTCACCGGACATCGTCTTTATGGACATTCGCCTGCCGGGGAAAAATGGTCTCGAGTTGACGCGCGAGATCAAGTGCCACCATCCGAACCTTGTCATAAGCATCTTCACCACCTACGACCTGCCCGAATACCGGAAAACCGCAGAAAAATACGGGGCGGACCACTTCCTTCTCAAGGACGCACTGACAGGCGCCGAGATCGCCGCCATGGTGAAAGCTGTCATTGAAAAGAAAAAAGGGAGCGCCCAAGACCCCCATCAAAAAAGAACACGCTTCGCAAGAGAAGCGTCGATACACTAAGCAGGTCGTTGAAAAATGGCTCTTTGACCTGTTTCGAAAAACTCATCGCGGGTATGGCCACCGCACCTCGACCCTGCCATCTGACACCCTGCATGGTTTCGAAGCTCATCGCGGGCATGGCCCGCTCCGACTACGACGATTTCTCTTTTCGCGGTTTCAAGGCGTCCCGGGGGGACATGAGGTACTGCTAAGCGGCCCACATCTTTGCCTCGGGCCATGGGGGGATGACTGTCTGCTACACCGGCGTTACGCCGCGCCCTTGAGGGCTTCGGATTGAAAATAGGTATTGAGGGGGTCTATGAGGTCGTCGAGCATGCCCGTCAGAATAACGTCCAGCTTGTAGAGGGTCAGATTTATCCGGTGGTCGGATACCCGGTTTTGAGGAAAATTGTAGGTGCGGATCCTTTCGCTCCGGTCTCCCGTTCCCACCTGGTTTTTGCGATCCTGGGCGATTTTGGCTTCCTGTTCGCGCTGCATCGAGTCGAGCAGACGCGCACGGAGCACCTTCAGGGCCTTGGCCTTGTTTTTGTGCTGCGATTTTTCGTCCTGGCAGATTACGACCAGCCCTGTCGGGACGTGGGTTATGCGTACGGCCGAATCGGTCGTATTGACGCTCTGGCCTCCGGGGCCCGACGAACGGAATACATCCACGCGGATATCGTTGGGGTCTATGAAGACGTCGACTTCTTCCGCTTCGGGAAGTACGGCCACAGTTACTGCGGATGTGTGAATCCTTCCCTGGCTTTCCGTAACGGGGATTCGCTGCACGCGGTGGACCCCGCGCTCGAACTTCAGCCTGCTGAAAGCGCCCTTGCCGTTCACGGAGGCGATTATTTCCTTGAACCCTCCGATGCCTGTCGGGTTGGAATCCAGGATTTCGACTTTCCACCTGCGTATCTCGGCGTAGCGTGAATACATCCGGAAAAGGTCCGCAACGAAAAGAGCCGCCTCCTCGCCTCCGGTTCCCGCCCGGATTTCGAGTATGACGTTCTTGTCGTCATAGGGATCCTTCGGAGCCAGCATGAGCTTGATCTCGTTTTCGGCTGCGTCGAACTGATCTTTCAGGCTGCCAATTTCATCCCGGATCAACTCGCGCATCTCCGGGTCTTCTTCACGCTCAAAAAGAGTCTGGTTTTCCTGCACCTGCTCTTTTAATCTTTTATAGCGCGCGTACTTCTCCACTATCGGGGCGAGTTCGGAACGCTCCTTTGCGACCAGTTGATACTCTTTATGATTGCTCAGCAGATCCGGGTTGCCGAGATCCTCTTCGAGCTTCTGAAATTTTCGTACTACGCTTTCCAGCCTGTCGAACATTCGATCCACTTGCCTCGAAACGGGTCAGTTGACCCTGAAACGGAAACATCCGGCCCAAAAAATAAAGAACCGGTATGGAGCCGGTTCGTTTGCGCCCGCCGGCCGGAAACAGTCAAGGCGGGCAAAGATAGATTCCCCCGCGGGAGGCAGTCTCAGAACGCTTTGGCCCGGGGCCAAGCTCAGGACTGTTCCTTGCCCTCGAGTTTCTGGTATTTTTCATATTTTCGGCGGAATCTTTCAATGCGCCCGGCCGAATCGACCAGCTTCTGTTTTCCTGTGTAAAACGGGTGGCACTTTGAGCAAATTTCCACCCGGATTTCCTTTTTTGTGGAACCGGTGGGGATTTCGTTGCCGCACGCGCACTTAATTACCGTCTGGTGATACTGGGGATGGATGTTATCCTTCATCTATATTCCTTCCTTGATCTGATAAACGTCAGAATCTTATATTATACATCCAATCCCGGATTTTGCAATCAGTTTAATCGACCGCCGCAGGGCGCGCAGTGCGGCTGGCTGAGTGACACCGCGATATGGGGAAGGCGTCCCGCGAACGCCCACCGCGATTGATAGACATGCGTAGCGGGACGCCTTACGCTCTGCGAGGTTTCTGTTCGGAAAGGAGGGATTTTCCGTTCTGGCTAGGAAATCGAGGGGTTGCGCGGAGGCGTACTTGGGTACGCCGCACAAGGAAGCCCGAAGATTGACGCCGCCGGGGCGGAAAAGGACCCTTTCCGGATGGAAACTAGCTAGTAAGCCTATCTCACGAGGGATGCGCGAATGCTCTCTTCTCTCCACATTCCCGTCTCCGGGCGTTTCCGCCCCCTCCGCCTTGCCCTACCTGTTCATCGAAGCCAGGAAATCCGCATTGTTCTTCGTGCCTTGCATTTTGTCGAGCAGAAACTCCATCGCGTCTATCGGGTTCAAAGGCGACAGGAGCTTTCGCAGAATCCAAATGCGGTTCAGGTCCTCGGGCTGGATGAGCAACTCCTCTTTGCGCGTTCCGGACTTGTTTATGTCGATTGCGGGGAATATGCGCCGGTCGGCCAGTTTGCGGTCGAGGACGATTTCCATATTACCGGTCCCCTTGAATTCTTCGAAGATCACTTCATCCATACGACTACCGGTATCAATGAGAGCCGTGGCGATAATCGTGAGGCTTCCTCCCTGTTCGACGTTGCGCGCCGCCCCGAAGAATCGTTTCGGGCGATGAAGCGCATTTGAATCAAGACCGCCCGACAGGATCTTGCCGCTGGGCGGGACCACGCTGTTATAGGCGCGGGCAAGCCTGGTTATGCTGTCAAGCAGAATTACGACGTCCTTTTTATGTTCAACGAGGCGTTTGGCCTTCTCTATCACCATTTCGGCAACCTGCACATGCCGCTGGGGAGGCTCGTCGAAGGTCGAACTCACCACCTCGGCCCGGACATTTCGCTGCATGTCCGTTACTTCTTCCGGCCGCTCGTCAATGAGCAGCACTATCAGGTATGCGTCCTTATGGTTGTTCGCAGTGGCGTTGGCAATGTTTTGAAGAAGCATTGTCTTTCCGGTTCGGGGCTGGGCCACTATAAGTCCGCGCTGCCCGGAGCCGATCGGTGTAAGCAGGTCCATGACCCGAGTGGATAGATTGTCGGCGACCGTTTCGAGCCTGATCCTGCGGTCCGGATAAAGAGGGGTCAGGTTGTCGAAAAGGATCTTGTCCCGAGCTATCTCCGGGTCCTCATAGTTGACCGCCTCGACCTTGAGCAGGGCAAAGTAGCGTTCATTGTCCTTCGGAGGCCGGATCTGCCCGGAAATGCTGTCTCCCGTGCGCAGATTGAACCGGCGTATCTGCGAGGGCGAGACATAGATGTCATCGGGTCCCGGCAGATAGTTATAGTTCTGGCTTCTTAGAAATCCGAAGCCATCGGGAAGAATTTCCAGCACACCTTCGCCGTAGATGAGGCCGCTCATTTCCGCCTGGGCCTGAAGAAGCGCGAATATCAGCTCCTGCTTTCGCATCGAGCTCGCGCCGTCGATGCTATAAGCCTTAGCGATGGTCATAAGTTCTCGAATGTTCTTGTTTTTCAGCTCGACCAGGTTCATCTCGTTGCGCCGCTCGCGCACGGAATCCTTGCTACTAGTGGTCTCCACAGATGGTGCTGTTGCGTCAGGCATGGGCTGTTCTCCAATAAAGGTATTTAATTTAGGAATCTGAACTGATTTTTCTTTCTGATTAAGAGACCTTGCAGTTGTTCCGGAGGACATGGGGCACAGGTTTTCGGGAATGAAAATTGGCGCCGATCAAGTCAAGCCGTTAAATCTTCTGATCGATATTTCGCCTGCAGCACTCCGAGGGTAAAATGGCAGGTTCGCTCTCCACTTCAATCCAAATTAAACATGCAGGAAAGCCATCCCGTTTGTCAACAAGTTTTGTACAAAATCCGGAGGATTCCAGAGTCTCAAATATAGTCACCGGGGCGATACAAAATCAACACTCCGCCCGAATTATTTTAACCTGGTGTCCATCCGGAAACCCTGGATAAGACACTGGGAGTTTCCGATTCGGAAAAGAACCCTTTCCGGACGGAAGCTAACCTAGAATCCAACCCGAGTCCAGATGTCAGGTTTCCGTTCTCCCTTGGCCACTTCCTTGTCACATTTTGCAAGCATTTTCTCGACACGGGGTCCGTACCCGAGATCGGCGACCGCCTGGGGATATTTCTGCATCATGGTATCCAACCGAAACTTTGCAGCGGAGTAGCGTTTATTTATGTAATAATGCGTGGCCACGCTGAACATGTGGCAGATGATGCGCTTTTTGCACTCCAGTATCTGCTTTTCGGCTTTTGCCGCGTATTCCGATTTCGGGAAGTTCTGCATAACTTTTTCGAAAGACTGCATAGCCGTTTTGGTCTCTTCAGGGTCCCGGTCGACGGTGGTGAAAGTCAGAAAATGGCTCATCCCAATCTGGTATAGAACATAGGGGACCACTTCGTTGCGGGGATGCAGACGTACGAATTCCTCGTAAGTCATCGCCGCTTCGCTGTACTTTTTGTCAAAGAAGTAGGCGTCGCCAAGCTTCAAGTCGGCAAGGATCGCGTATTTGCTGTAGGGATAGTGTTCCTTTAGCTTTTTGAATTCTTCTACCGCCTTGTCATAGTCTTTTTTCTCGATCTTCGCCATACCCGAAAGAGCAAGCTGTTCGGCTGTCTTGTCGATGGTCGATGATTTTTTTTTAAAAAGACCGCCGAAAACATGCTCTTTTACATTGGAGCCTGCGCATCCGTTGAGAGCCAAAAGGGCAACGACCAGCAAAGCCAGGCCCAACGGGCGAACAACTCGCTTTGAGCGACAGGGTGTGCAAATCATAAAAACTCCCTGAATCCCGAATATCAAAAATTATTCCCCTGGAACAGGCAAGTCCCGGACATCCGAACTCCTGAGGTCCCGCAACGCCGACCCTGAGACGCCTCCCGGTCCGCTTTCGATCTCCTCTATCACATTACAGAGAATAAATGAAATCTTTTAATCCCTGTCCTGGCCCTCGTTAAAATTATCTTTTTACTGCACGGCTGAGGTCAAGACCCGGGACTTAAGCGTTTCTCACCTGAAGTTAGCAAACCGGCCTCCGAAACCCGGT